>CAMKPI010000065.1 GCA_946414625.1 uncultured Spirochaetaceae bacterium
AAATGATACATGTCCCAGTGAAAACTGTGCGGCATTTTCCGGTTTAGCACTTTCCGGCGCGGCAAACTGCGAGAGGCAATTATCACCTCTGCAAATCTCGTTCCGGAGGAATTTTGACATAAAACAAAAAAACGTCAGAAAACCTTGAAACAACCCTCACAAAAAATGTAAACTCTGTGAAGAAATATGGATTTTAACGGTTGTTGTGTATTCAGGGATAAGCTGGAAGGAGAGCTGGAAGGAACTCCCGCGGCGACTCTCTGCCGATCCGACAGATTCCCGTTAGTGTCGCGTTTTTTAACGTAAAGGAAAGAAAATGAAGAAACTAGTATTGGTTCTGCTCGCCTTAGCCATCGCCACAGGCAGCGTCTTTGCTGCCGGTGTTTCCGCCAAGAGCAACCTCTCAACCGGATGGGTTCAGAACCCGTCAAAGAACGTAGAGGCGCGCCGCGTCGATTCGTCTATCTATAACATCGGCGGCACCGCGTTCGTCAAGGACGGTCTCTACTTCGAGCTGGGCAACCAGTTTATCATCAAGCAGTACAGCCACAAAGGTCTTAACGGTCCTTTTGAGGGCAAGAAGTTCAAGGAGAGCCAGCCCGTGCTCTTCTTCCCGGATCTTGTCGCATTGTACAAGAAGGACAACTGGGCAGCGTCTTTTAACTTCACAATCATCTCCGGTGGCGGCAAGGTGAACTACAAGGATGGCACAGCACTGACTTCGGCAGCCCTCATGGCTCTGGGCAGCCCCGCGCACAAGGTCAAGGTGAACAGCGTGGTATACGGTCAGGAACTCACGTTCGCGTTCAAGCCGAAAGACTGGATCAGTGTGGCTGCCGGTATTCGCTTCGCCGAGAGCACACAGAAAATGGATCTCACGGTTGAATCGTTCGGAATCAAGGATGAGGGCTACAAGGCTTCCGGCTTCGGTGTTGGCGGAGTGTTCGGCGTTCATGCCAAACCCGTTGAGAACCTCGACCTCTCCTTCCAGTACAAGACGAGGCTTCCCATCAACATGTTCGTGACCGATGTTGACGACAGCATCGCGGCGCTCGGAATCAGCATCGAGGACTACGAGTCCGACATCCCTGCCGAGATTCTCTTCGGCGCTGGATACCGCATATCCCGCCCGCTCTATGTGAGCATGGGCTTCGGTTATTTCCTTGGCAAGCGCGCCTACCAGCATAGCGCCCTCAGTAACCTCCGCAACGGCGGCGGCGACGACTGGGAGAACAGCTGGAACATCCAGGCTGGCATTGAGTGGGACATCAACGATAAGTTCACCCTGATGGGCGGCTACAACTTCGGACAGTCCGCTGCCAACGACACAACTAACAGCTTCTTCAGCCCGGTTCTTGCCAACCACAACATCATGCTTGGCGCGGATTGGAAGATAAGCGACCAGTTCACTGCGGCTTTCGGAGCAATGGGTCTTATCAGCGCAGACAAAAACTACACCACCAAGATGGGCACATTCAAGATGGAGACCGGCACATACATCATGTCTGTCGGACTCACATACAAGCCTCTCTGACAAATCTTCCGGGAGAACCGGTCAAAGCCCCGCTCTGGCGGGGTTTTTTATTGCGGAAAACCCTCGACATATTGTAATATATACGCAGTAAAACAAGTATGAGGGCGGGGAAGGGGCTGTTCCCGTGCTCCGGAGGAGAAAACCTGCTATGCAAGGGCGTGGCAAGCATAAGGAAGTGACGAGGAAGGTGGAGGCCTTCTTCGAGACATTGTTGCTCTCAATCGTGTTCTACCTGCTCTGGAGGGATAATTACCGGGGAGAAGCAGAGATTTTCTATCATCGCGGAAAGTACCTCTTTGCCGGAGTATATTTTATTATTCTCTACTTTTCCCTGAAATCCCTGGACGCGTTCAAGTTCGGGCGTCTGAAGGCTGTTGACGTGTTCTTCAGCCAGTGGATAGGCCTTTTCTGTGCCGATATTCTTGAGTATTTCATAGTCTCGCTCATATCGAACGGGCTCGTGAGTCCCGCTCCGATGCTCGCATTTTTTGCCGGTGAGTGCGTGTTCGGCACAATCTACACCGTATGTTGCTCCCTCTTGTACCACCGGCTCTATGCTGCGGACCGGATGCTGATGGTCTACGGGCAGTACGGACCGGGAAATCTGGAGGCAAAGTTCGGGACGCGCCCCGACAAGTATAACATCACCCGCGCCATGAGCGAGGAGGCGGGCTACCACGATATCGAGCGCGAGCTCTCCCGTGGTTACGACGCCCTTGTGATAAACGATGTGTCGGCATATATGCACAACGCCTTGATGAAGTACTGCTACGTCAAGGAGATAACGGTTTTTATCACCCCTAAGATCTCCGACATACTGATAAAAGGCTCGTTCGATGTCACTCTGTTCGACACCCCTCTGTATGTGGTGAACAGCTCAGGCCCGAACATGTTCGAGCGGTTTCTGAAGCGGTTTTTCGGGGTGGTCTTCTCGTCGATTGCCCTCGTGGTACTCTCTCCGGTGTTCCTTATTGTCGCCCTTGCAATAAAGCTGGACGACCATGGACCTGTGTTTTACAGGCAGGAGCGTGTTGGAAAGGACGAAAGGCATTTTAATATACTGAAGTTCCGATCCATGATTGTCGGAGCAGAGAAGGCGGGGGAAGTGAAGCCTGCAGTTGACGGAGACCCGCGGATAACCCGTGTCGGACGCTTCATTCGTGCCACCAGAATCGACGAGCTGCCTCAGTTGATAAACATACTTTGTGGTGATATGGCCTTTGTCGGACCCAGACCCGAGCGTGTGGAGCATGTTGAAAAGTACCAGCGCGACATCCCGGAGTTCTTTCTGCGGCACAAGGTTCCGATGGGACTCACCGGATTTGCCCAAATTTATGGCAAGTATAATACCTCTGCATACGACAAGCTCCGGCTGGACTTGATGTACATCCAGAGGTATTCCCTCTTTCTCGACCTGAAGATGCTTCTGCTTACCGTAAGGGTGCTGTTCAAGAAGGAAAGCACGGAAGGGTTCAAATAAAGCAGGCGGGGCGCTGAAGAGGGTTGTTCTGACACTTCCGGGAGAGGAGTGCGTGTTTACTGCGCGGCGCGGAACACCACACTTGTCGCGCTGGAATGAGACCCGGCCTCAGAGGCGGTTTTTGCCACGTCAGAACAATGCCAGAAGGGAGACTGGATGAGGATTTTGCATATAACCAACATGTACCACCCCTCTGTGAGTGGAGTGGGGCAGGTGACGCGTGAATTTGTCCGCTCTCTTTCCGGAATCCCGGGGGGCTGTGGCGCCTCGCGGGGATTTTACGGGTCCTCGGAATCGGGCGGGAGCCAGGGAAAAGCTTTTCAATGCCTGCCGGATTCAGCCGAGCAGAAGGTGATATGCTTTGGTTCTGGGCGCGGGACAGTCTGGGATTTTGTGGACGGGGTGGAAGTCATCCGCTGCGGCGTGGAGTTCACAATCCGCAGCCAGCAGATCTCTTTTTCATATCCCCGCATTCTGAAGAAAACAATCCAAGAGTTCCGTCCGGACGTGGTGTTTGTGAACTATCCAAATCCATATCTGATCCACCACGTACTGCGTGAATTGAAGCGTTTGGACGCGAGAGGGACATCCGGAAAAGCCGCAAGGCCTTCGGAGTGTGGCGCGGCGGACTCAGAAGCGGGCAGAATCAGGCTCTTTACATACTGGCACAGCGACATTATAAGACAGAAGCTCCTCTCTCGCCTTTTCGATGGGGAGATAAAACGTTTGATAGAACGCAGCGAAAAGGTTCTTTATTCTTCGAAAACCTATTTCAACGGCTCAGACTATTCTTCTCTTGTCGGCTCGAAAATGGCGGTTGTCCCGATCCCAATTGATAACACCGTGGCAGAGCTGTCCGAGGAGGAAAAAGCAGAAGTCGCAGGGCTGAAAAAGGCGTATGCCGGGAGGCTCCTCTGCGTGAATCTCGCCCGGCATGTGCCTTACAAGGGGTTGAAATATCTCATTGAAGCGGCGGGAGAGCTGGATGACAGATTCCGCTTCGTTCTATTGGGGCGGGGGCCACTCTCCGAAGACTTGAAGCGGCAGGCAGAGGCGGTGAACAGCGCGTCGTGCGCGATTCCCGGGGGCGCCACCCAGGAAGAAAACGGCATAACGAGTGAGCGTGAGCGCGCGTCTCGCGCGGCAAGCAGGACCGAATACGAGCAGGGCAATAGCCTTCCGACGATGGCAGAGGCGTTGAATCACGCGTCGTGCGGGGCGGGAAAAACGGATAAGTCTGCGGACGGCTCTGCGGACGAAAAAATCCGTTTCATAACGGAAGTGTCTGAATCTACGAAAAAAATCTGGCTTTCCGCGGCAGACGTGTTCTGCTTTCCATCCGTCACCAAGAACGAGGCGTTCGGTATCGCGCTAGGCGAGGCAATGGCATGCGGTAAGCCGTCCGTCACGTTCCATATCCCAGGCAGCGGCGAAAACGAGCTGTGCCGCAGCGGAAAGGAATGTATTGAATGTAAGAATCCGCTGGACGGGAGCATGCCGGCGCGGTTTGCCGAAAATCCTGAAAACAGCACGAAGAGTGAAAGCAATGCCGGTCATGCACAGAGTCTTGGCGCCGCTCTTCGCCTCCTCTCGGACGACCCCTCTCTCAGGGAAAGGCTTGGCTCTTCCGCCAGGGATCGGGTTCGGACCGTTTACAGCCCCTCTCGCTTTGCGGAAACAGTAAAATCTCTTCTGTTTGGCGTGAGGGAGAATTGAAATGACGAATTGAAGTTGTAAACGGCGGAATTGTCCATGACAAGACCTGGATGTTTGCATTGCCTTTCGGGGCCTTTGTTTAGGCAAAAAGACTCCGGCGAGGTTATTAAATCCGGGAGAGACGGTAAGACTCCGGCGTGGGAGAAATGGACATGCAGTAGAAGCCGCCTTACAGGGCTTTTCCGACAGACCTCCGGAACAAAGTTGAAATGCGTGAAAAGAGGTCTGAACATGGCACCCTGAAAAATACCATGAAGAAGATTTTGGCGGAGATTTCGAAGATTGGGATCACAGGAGGAGAAAAATGAAAACCACAGCATTGATTATGGCAGGCGGACGCGGCGAGCGATTCTGGCCGGCAAGCAGGAAGAGGTATCCCAAGCAGTTTCTCTCCTTCACTCCGGACGGGAAGAGCATGATACAGAAAACCGTTGAGCGGATCCTGCCTCTGGCTGCGCTACAGGACGTGTTTATTGTCACGAACGAGGCGTACAAGGGAATTGTTTTGGAGCAGCTGCCGGGTCTGCCGGAGGAAAACATACTTTGTGAACCCGTGGGACGCAACACTGCTCCCTGCATCGGTCTCGGCGCGGTGCATATCGCAGCAAAATATGGTCTCGGAGCCGGCATCTCCGGGAAAAATCCCGTCTTTGGCAATGCTCACGACGGGACAGGGACGGACGCCCCCTGTAAAACGGAGAACCCTGAGGACGCGTTGATGCTTGTCCTGCCTTCCGACAGCCTGATTAACGACACTGAATCCTATCTGGACACGGTGCGGCGAGCTATGAAGGTGGCTGAGGAAAAAGACGCAATCGTGACCCTGGGAATAGAACCGAAATATCCTGAAACCGGCTATGGCTATATTAAATACAGGCAGGACTCCGAGGTCCACGGCTGCTCTCTGGTGGAGCGGTTCGTTGAAAAACCCGACTTGGAGACGGCAAAGGAATACCTCAAAAACGGGGGGTACCTATGGAACGCAGGGAATTTCATCTTCAGGGTATCCACGATTCTTGACAAATTAAGTCTTTACCAGCCAGCGATTTACGAGAATCTTCAGAGAATTCGCGCCGCCATAGGCACCCCGACGTATGACGAGGCGCTCAAAGCCGGGTTTGCGGATATGCCGTCCATCTCAATCGACTATGCAGTCCTGGAGAAATCCGACTGCATATACACTGCCCGTTCCGCTTTTGATTGGGACGACGTGGGCTCGTGGCTCGCGCTCTCGAGAACTTTTGGGGAGGACTCGGAAGGCAACACGTTCAAAGGTGATATAATTTCATTTGATACAAAGAATTGTATTGTGAAATCGACAAACCGGCTCGTCGCTCTTGTCGGGGTGGAGGATCTCGTGGTGGTTGAAACTCCTGACGCGGTTCTTGTCTGCGACAAAAGCAAAACCGCCGAGATCAAGGAGCTCCTTGCCAAAATGAAGGCTTTGGACAGACCTGAGCTGTGAGATGAACTTATTTGTTTGTCCCAAAACGATTTGTATGAATTGTGCGAGCGTGACGCTTCCCGCGGGGTCTTGACGCGGGTTTGAGGGACATTTGTTGTTTATGGCGGATTCGAGGTGACGTTGGATCGAGAGGCGCTGACGCTTCCAGCGGCATATTGGCGCGGGTTCGATGGGAATTTTCCGCTTCCCGCGGAGTCTTGGCGGCTCGGGTGCGGATGGTGGGTATGGATAAGAAAGAATTGCGGAAATTCAAGCGGATTGGCGCATACCTCTTTTTCGGAGTGCTCTCAACGGTGGTGAATTTCGGCTCTTATTGGGTTTTCACCCGTGTTTTGGGGCTGGGTGCGGTGGTCGCGTCGGTTCTTTCATGGGTTGCCGCGGTCCTTTTCGCCTACGCCACAAACAGAACCATGGTGTTCGAGTCCTCGCGGAAGGGGTTCCATGAAATCGTCCGCGAGCTTGTTGCTTTCTTCGGTTCAAGGCTTGCAACCGGCGCTGTTGATTGGCTGATTATGTACTTTTTTGCCGAACGTCTTCATTTCAACGATTTGTATGTGAAAATCGTCTCGAACGTGGTTGTGGTGGTGCTGAACTACATTCTCAGTCGGTTTTTTGTGTTTTCAAAAAATGCGCCGGAACCTGGCACCGCAGGCGATAATGTGGACGGCTTGAAAGAGACGGAATGAAAATCGGCAACGGAAACATGCGAGTCGTCCCACTACAGTATTATTCGCTTACTTCTGCCACGGCGGAATGAAAAGCGGCGCGGGGAAAGTGCGAGCCTGCCCGTTATCCTTTGCGCGATTCCCGTTCGTAGCCCGGCTGAAGCCCGTCCGTTGCCTCGTGAATATCATCCCGTGACCCCGCCCGTAGCTCCCGTCGACTCTCCCTGTACTCGCGTCTCTCCCCGCGTGTCCGTCCGTAACTTGCCGTCGCCCCCCTGTTTGCTCGTAATCTCCCCCGTAACCCCGCCGAGACCCCTCGTATGCTCGGATGAATCCCCCCTCGCGAATCGTCTAAAAGTTGCAGAACGCCCTGATATCTGTTAGAATCTTTCAGGATGCACGATTCGCCGGCGCACGGGTACACGGTTCTGTCGTATAACCATCTAGTGTAATCATATAGCGGCTTGCGGAGTACAATCATGGTATATCGTGGCGGGGGAGTAGTATGAAAAAGGCGTTGATAACGGGAATCACCGGGCAGGACGGCTCGTATCTTGCGGAGCTCCTTCTCTCAAAGGGATACGAAGTCCACGGCCTTGTCCGTAGGTCCAGTAGCCGGAACACTGAACGCATAGATGGGATTTTGGACAAAATCACCCTGCACTACGGCGACCTCTCCGACGCGTCGTCGCTTGTGGAAGTCATATGTAAAGTGAGGCCTGACGAGGTATACAACCTTGCGGCGCAGAGCCATGTGCAGGTGTCGTTCGGCTGCGCTGAGTACACGTCCGATATCGATGCCCTTGGAGTGTTGCGTCTCCTTGAAGCGATAAGGGTTTCGGGACTCGCCGGGACCTGCAGGTTCTATCAGGCGTCCACCTCCGAGCTCTATGGAAAGGTGGAGGAGGTTCCGCAGAACGAGAAGACCCCGTTCCATCCATACAGCCCCTATGCGATTGCCAAGCAGTACGGATTTTGGATTGTGAAGGAATACCGCGAAGCATACGGGATGTTTGCGGTGAACGGGATTCTTTTCAACCATGAGTCTCCCCGCCGCGGCGAGAATTTCGTCACGCGTAAAATCTCCAGGGCGGCAGGGCGCATCGCGTGCGGATTACAGGAGCGTCTTGAGCTGGGAAACCTCGACAGCAAGCGGGACTGGGGGTATGCCAAGGACTACGTACAGTGCATGTATCTCATGCTTCAGCATGGCGAGCCGGATGATTTTGTGATTGCCACAGGGGTTCAGCACACAGTCCGCGAGTTCACGACTCTCTCTTTCAGGCATGTGGGAATAGATTTGGGCTGGGAAGGATCCGGCGTCGACGAGGTGGGCCGCGACAGAAAGACCGGCAAGACGCTGGTGTGTGTGAACAAGGCGTGGTACAGACCAACTGACGTGGACAACCTTTGGGGAGATCCGTCAAA
>CAMKPI010000066.1 GCA_946414625.1 uncultured Spirochaetaceae bacterium
TCCGGAGCGGTGAGAATCTGATCGTTTATCCAACGAGTGAAGAAATAGCCTCCGATATTCAGCTTCAGGCTGTCGAGATCTTTTTCGTACTCCGCTCCGACGGTTCCGGAGAGGGCTTTTTCCGGCTTCAAATCGGGATTTCCCTTGTATGTGAAGCCCCAGCCATAGTCAATGAAAGGCCAGTATAGATCGCTGAAAGTCGGAAGTCTATGGGCGTATGTGAGGGATGTGTTGAGCGTGAACCCGCCTCCCGCGGCAAATTCCAGACCGAGTGAGGCATCGGGGAAAAGACGTTCAATGTCCGACACGTATACAAGGCTTGCCATCGGATAGATCGCCATCCTGCCGAACGAGGCAACGGCTCCGAGTCCCGTTTTCGGCGCAAAGCGCGTCTGTGTCTCGTCGAGCGAGGTGCTTTTTGCGATGTCAACGGAAACTTCGGCAAAAGGAGAGAGGGAGAGCCAGGACGCGGGAGACAGCGTGGTGTCGGCAGAAGCGGTTATTGCGTGCTTGAAATGGCTGTCTTTGGTTCCTGCACTCTCGTCGTGATATACGAGAACAGGAACGTATGTGTACCCAAGATTGAGGTTGACGCCATGTATTGAGACAGTGTTTGCCGACGAGAAGAGCAGGCTGTTCTGCCAGTTTTTCGGTGTGAGCGAGGCTCCCCAGTCCGTGTAGCCGCCGGGAACCTCGGAATGAACGTATCTTGCGAGGTTCATGGAGGAGTATTTCACCGCTTCAAACTCTCCGACCGCACTTGCCGAAATATCCGCGGCCCAGGTGCCCGCATTCTCTCGGAGGGTCCACTTGTTCACTCCAAAATCTTCCGCTTTGTATGAGTATTTGTTTCCGGCCCGCATTCCTCCGGCGGAGATGAGGATGGAATGCTTGCTTCTGGCGTGCTGGTTCCCGGCTTTTCCGTCCGACCCGGTGGACGTCTCAGCTCCGACGAATTCGTTACTGTAGGTGAAGTGCAGATCCTGGCTGTCCAAAAGAGCCATGAAGCCTTCTTCCGCCGGCATGAAAGACCCGTTCTCAAAAGAGACTTGAAAATGAGGTACACGGGATGACGAAGCGCTTCCCGAGAGGCTCTTTTCGGCTTCGGGCGTTGGATTCGCCTTTGGGAATGCGCCTGTGCTGCTGAGAGGATCCTCTATCCGCGGTTCCGCTCCGGACGCTTCACCTGCCGGCGCATCTTCTATCTCTTCCTTGCTTTGTTCACCGCCGAGCGATGCGCGCGTCTCTATGTTTATGACACCTCCCGCGGCGACGTTTCTTCCGGTTTTCCCCGCCCCGGACGATAGAATTTCAATTTTCTCCACAGCGGAGATCGGCACTAGGTTCAGATCGAAATTATTGTCGTAGGATGTACTTGCGAGAATTCCGTTTATGTAAACATAGGTTCTTCCGGCACCCATGCCGTTCACGTTTGCGTTCTGCAGTGCACCAAGTGAGCCGTTTGAGTTGATGACCCCCGTGACTGAGTGCGAGACCGCGTCAGCAACGCTTTCGTATCTCCAGGTGTCTATATCCGCCCCGGTTATGACCTGAGCGGAGGCAAGGGATGCGGACGCGATGTCGGTAACCTTCGCCGTGGAAATTGTCACAGGCGGGGCTGCGCCAAGGTCCGTGAAGGCATTCCCTTCTGTGGCAAAGACGCTCTGTGCAAAAGAAATGGATAAAAAGAGGAGGAAGAGCGGCAGGGTGCGGAGGGTTTTACTCATATCAATACCTCAGTGCATTTGGTTGTGACTTAACAGTAGCACACTGATAATTGAATGTCAAGTATATTTACTGAAAATCTATTTACTTTGCTGTTGAATAAATGTACCATGATTATCGACCGGATCGTGAGACGGTTCCGTGGCGGGCTTTGAATTATGAGGTATATATGGTAAAAGGGATGATTTTCGATTTGGACGGTACCACGGTGGACACTATCGGGGACATTGCGCTGGCACTGAACAGCGCACTCGGAACAAGTTTTTCCAACGAGACATGCAATTCTTTTGTGGGTAACGGATTGCGCAATGCAATGCAGGCGGCGTACAAGGCGCTGGGCCGTGGTGCGGAGTATAGTGCGGCTCATTTCGAGGAGGATTATGCCCGTTTTCTTGAAAACTATTACGCGTGCCCGGTGAAATATTCCCATCCGTATCCCGGCGTGGCGGATTTTTTGAGAGGGTTGAAGGCCGGGGGTGTGAAAATCGGTATTTTCTCCAACAAAGAGCATGCTCTTCTCCTGCAGGTGGTAGATGCCGTTTTTCCTGGTCTGGAATTTGATTTCGTTCAAGGCAGGGGCGGAAAATATACTCCAAAGCCTGCTCCGGATGCGGTTTTGGCTTTTGTGGAGCTGTGCGGTGCCTCTCGGGACGAGATTCTCTACGTGGGTGACAGCGAGGTGGACTATAAGTGCGCATCTGAGGCGGCTGTACCTTGCCTGATACTCTCGTGGGGCTCCCGCTCTCGCGCGGCTCTGCTTGACTCGGGCGTGCCGACTGAATGTATCATCGAAAAAATTGACGATGTGTCGGAGAGAATCCGATAGGGATGTGGGCAGCGTACGGCTCGCTTTGCCTCGCGTCCGGGGCTGTGAGGGCTTGGTGTAAGGACGTGTTGGCGGCATGTCTTGTGTCATTGAATTCCTGGCGCGCAGATGCCATTTCGGCTCGGCCTCTCAAAGGGCGCTCTCTTAATTCAGGGTACAAATGCGGGCATCGTACGGCTTGCCTTGCCTCGCGTTCGGGGCTGTGAGAGATCGGGGTCTACCGAGAAGAGTCTCGCGACTTCTTCCAGGCGGATTGAGTTTTCTGGTTTGCTTCCTGTGTTGCAAAAGCCTTTCGTACAGGTGACAAAACGGCTTTTTGCAAGTATTATTTGCTGTTATGGACGAGTATTTGCTTAAAGATTTTACAAAGATTATCAAGAAGAACGCTGTGACAATGCGAGCGGCCATGCTCCCGACCGATACGGACGTTTTCCGCATATACAACCGCAATTTAGAGGAGATTCCTCTGACGGTAGACCTTTACGGCGCATATGCGCGCGTGGAAGATTCGGGAAAGGATTCTCTTTCAGACGAGGCCCGCTTTGAGGTGATTGACGCCATAAGTCGTTTCGCATACGTGGATGAGGAGAAGATTGTTTATGTCTACAGAGCCAAGCAGCCAGACTATGGGCAGCACGGGACGTTGAATAATGTGTCGCCGGATGGTATGGAAGCTTCCTGTGGCGAGATTAAGGCTTCGGCGGAGAATGTGGACGCTGATGCGTCTGCGGAGTATGAGGATGCGGATACGACTGCGGAGAGCGCGGACTCTGATAAGTCGGCGGAGTGCGCTGACGCAGATACATCGGATTGCGGCGCCCCTGTTGAGGGCGATGGGCTGTCTCAGGAGCCGGAGATCGGTGACAAGGCGTCTGCGGAATGCGATGATGTTGACGACGCAAACCGGAGCCTTATACACCCGGGCGACTGCGGGGGCAAGGCCTCTGCGGAATGTGATGATGTCGACGACGCAAGCCGGAACCTCATACACCCGGGCGACTGCGGGGGCAAGGTATCTGCGGAATGTGAAATTGTCAACGAAACTGACGAGCCCAAAACTGAAGAGTCCAACGGCGAGGAAGAGTCCGCTACCGCAGAGCCTGTTATTGTTAATGTTCGAGAGAGGGGGCATGTGTTTCGTGTGAACCTTTCCTCTCATATAGACACCGGTCTTTTCCTTGATCAGCGGGAACGCCGCGCCCTGATTGAGAGCCAAAGCGAGGGTAAGAGGGTGCTGAATCTTTTTTCCTACACCGGTTCTTTTTCTGTCTATGCGGCATCCGGCGGGGCACGGGAAGTGGTGAGCGTTGACCTGTCGAATACTTACACCGAATGGGCACGAGAGAATCTGTCCCTAAACGGTTTTACGGGCGAGAATTACAGGTGTGTGGCTGAGGATGCTCTGTCGTTTGTGAACGGAGAGATAGAGCGGGGAGCTCGGTATAATATAGTGATTTTCGATCCTCCCGTTTTTTCCAACAGCAACAAGATGGAATATGTCTTCCGTGTGCAAAAGGATTGGAAAACGTGGATTTCTTTGCTGTATAAACTTTTAACTGACGACGGATTCATCTTGTTCTCTACAAACCTGTCTACCTTCGAGGTTGACAGGAATCCTCCGCGCGGGTTGAAATTTATAGATATAACGGCAGACACGAGAGCCGAGGGATTTACAAAGAAGGCCGCGGGGAGCAGTGCATATCTCTTTATTAAGGAAGAGGATGTGAAGGATTTTGACTGGAAGGACGCCCCAGCTTTTGGTTCGAGACAAACGGGAAACGCACGCTTTGAAAGGAAGGGCGGCGGATTCGGAAACAAAGGAAACGGCGGATACGAACGGAAGAATGACCGCGAGGGCGGAAATAGTCACACTGGAAGCCGGCGCGACGAGGGCAGAGGAAAGCCGGATCGTGGGGGCTTTGGTCCTAAGAGAAGCGAAGAGCGGCGTCGCGGCTTTGCGGAGCACATGAATGGCGACGGTGCCGGCAGGGCCGGGCGCGGATATGGCGAGCGCGGTAATAGCGAGCGCGGTTTTGGTGGTGAAAAAAGTCGCTTCCATGGCGGCACGGGAAATGATGTGAGAGAAGGTTACGACGCTAGGCGCGGCGACGGAGACAGGAACGGGGCCTACAGAAGTTCAGGATACGGACGAGGCGATAGCCTACAGAATTCCAATCGCGGGCATTACGGTGGTAACGGTCGCACGAGCCGTGACTCCGGGCGCGGAAATGGCGTCTCTAGCGGAAACTGGGCTGGCAGCGACAGATATGAAGGCAAAGGCGGCGGAAACTGGGCCGGCAGCGACAGATACGAAGGAAAAGGCCGCGGAAACCGGTATTCAGACTATAAGTCTGACAGGGATTATCGGAACTCCAGGAACTTCGATTTCGGACGGTTTTACCATAGCGATGACGGCTCCCAGAGTCCGGACAACGGTTCCGGGCACGATAGTGGAGACAGGAACGGTGCCTACAGGCGTTCTGGATACGGACGTGGCGACAGTTCCCGGGATTTCAGACGCAACAACGCTGATTCCGGTTATAGCCGGGAATATTCCTCGAATCGTGAGAGAGCCTTCCGCGACGGCAGCAGAGCGGACGCTTTGCGCGGGCGGGCGTGGCAGGACCGCAATGACGACCTACGGAAGCCGAGCAACGGTTTCGGGCGCGACGGCGGGGATCGTATGAGTCGAGGGCGCTTCTCTCCGAATGGAGGTCAGAGGAGCTTCGATCGAGGACATTTCAGCAACGAGAGATATGCGAGGCGTGACTCCGGGCGCGGAAATGGCGTCTCTGGCGGAAACGGGGCCGGAGGCGAGAGATATGAAGGCAAAAGCCGCGAAAACGGGGCCGGCGGCGACAGATATGACGGCAAAGGCCGCGAAAGGTGGCGCTCGTACGATAAGACCGAGAGAGAGAGCCGGAACTTCGGTCATGGGCGAGGCAACGCGGTTTCAGACTATAGCCGGAGCCAGGAATATGGCTCGGATCGCGAGAGGGCCTTCCGTGACGGCAGCCGTCCGGATGCTGGACGTGGGCGGGCATGGCAGGCACGCAATGACGACCCACGGAAGCCGGGCAACGGTTTCGGACACGACGGAAATAGTGTAGGAAAACCGAAACCTTACGGGTTCGGGGCCTTCCGAAAGGCACGGGATCGGAACGACGAAGGCGATGACGATTGATCCTTCCGGAAAAAATGCCGATGAAAGACGCAGTTGTTCCTGATTTAGGTGCGAGGAGAAAGCCGCTCTCGGTTTCTGTACCGTTTATTTCAGTTGGTTGCCTGAGGCGAAACTTCTCTTTTCCGTATTCGGATGATTATTTTTCTGGCTCGCCCGACATTTTTAGTATTGACACTGCCCGTGCGTCGTTGGGATTCGCTGTGTCCGCCGACAGAGATCCCGAGCTTCCCCTCCCGGAGCAGAACTCCGGGGTTCTCGGTTTTCTTTCAGAGACCGGATTTGGAAATATCGAATTTCACCGTTATGACACGGTGCCGTCTCCCATGACTGCGGCGCTGGCTTTGGGGTCCAAGGAGATAAACGGCTCTGTCTTGATTGCGGCAACTGTTTGCGGGAATGGTTACGGCGACGAATGGCTTGGCAACTTGTCCGTGGGAGGCGGAGACACCCACGAGGGGTTCAGGGCGGCATCAGAAGTGTGTCTGAGTGAGATCCGCTCCTATGTGTCCCGATTTTTGGAAGCGTTCGGTACGCGAGATTTGCTGTGCACGCAATCCGGTGTCAAACAATCTGATGTCAAACAATCCGATGCCACAGAAAAGCCACACCGGTTGAAAATCTGGCTTTCCGGATACAGCAGGGCGGCTGCAATTCTGGGATTGTGCGCCAAGCAGATCCGCGAATGGTTTCCTGAGGCTGAAATTTATGCTTATCTTTTTGCCACGCCTGAATATATTTTGAACCCAGAAGTTTTGCCGGGCGTTTTCAACATAGTGAATGAGACTGATCCGTTTGTTCGTCTTCAGGCAGGCTGGAAAGATTACGGCAGGCACGGCTCGGATGTTGTTCTCTCTGACAGGGATGTGCTTCGGAATCCCAGCATATCGAAAAGTGTCGCCGATAGACTTGGCTCTTCTGTGTACCGCTCCTCGCGCTATGTAGACGGTCTTTTTGATAAGGGACTCTCCTTTTTCGAGGCACTGTTTCATACAAATTCTGAGTATTCCCTTGTTCTGGAAGAGCCTTTGAAAGACCTCTATAAGAGCCATTCAAAGACTGATGTGCTGCGCGCCGTGCGTCGGGTGCGGCGGAACGTTGGGATGTATCTGCCCAGGGAGCGGATGAGAGTGTTCAGACGCATTGTCCGTTTTCTGCTGTCGGAATATTTTCGATTCAGGAGAAAATATGCGACTCTTTGCGAGAGTCATGATTGGGACTCAGGAAGCCGGGCTGACACGAACCTCCTTCGTGAGCACAGCGGAGACATGTATGTGGTGCGCCTCTTCTCTTGATTCTTCCGAGTCTTTTTGAGGCTGTCTTTGGTTCAAATGCTCCGCGCTACAGTGGCGCTGCCTTGATAAGAATGGAGAGAAAATGTCGCTGACAGCGCCTCTCCTGTGGACTTTATCGGGCGATTTAAAATCTCATTGATTTGCCTCTGATAATGCTGATACTGACGGTCAAAAGAAAAAACGCCGGGTTTGGTTGCCCCCGGCGGTTAATTTCGTTCAGATCCTGTTTTAGATCTTTTCGAACATGTCTTTGCTCACTCCGCAGACGGGACATACCCAGTCTTCCGGAAGAGCTTCAAACGGTGTTCCGGGCGCGATTCCGCTGTCAGGGTCGCCCACTGCCGGGTCGTAGATGTAACCGCAAGGGCCGCACTGATACTTGTCCATGGATTCCTCCTTGTTTTTGTTTGATATTATTTCGCTGTTGGCATTCTAGCATGGATGATGAAAACCGGGTAGGGTTTTTTGCGCGATCTGGAGTAAATCGGTTTTACAGTTTTACAGTTAAACAGTTTAACAGTTTAACAGTTTAACAGGTTGGGACATCTAGGCTTTTTCAAAAAATTACCCGAGCGAGGATAGTATAGTCTCTGGAGATTGAAAGAAGAAAAGAGTGCTGAGAGCATAGCGGAGCATGTATCGCTGTATCGCTTTTTGATAACTTCTGAAACTGCTACCTTTGAAACAAGTTTATCTTCAAGACCTAGCGTCGGTGAAGCGTAGATTTCAAGAACATGGAATGTGGTTTTTTGCGTGTCAGGCTTGGTTTTGCAAGCGAGCGGAAGCACTTTTTGAACGACGTGAGCGTGGTAAGAGGGAAGATGATGTGTAAAAACAACGCATAAAAAAGAGGCAAATAGTAAGGGTCTCTCCTGCAAAACACTTACCGTTGCTACATTCCTGTCCTGGCGGGGTTGGGTGAAAGCAGGCAGCCCGGTATCTGCCTCGGCTCTTAATATACTGCGATGCGAAAAAATATTCAAGGAGACGCGCTCGAAAGAATTTGCCCGAAAGATTCCACCGGTTACGCGCGGCGCAATTTATGTTTCGGGAATATGTGAAAGCATGATCGCAGGATGTTGGTTTTATGCGGACATAAACAAAAACGCGCCTTTCGGCGCGTTCTCGTGGAGAGAGAAGGATTCGGACCTTCGAAGGCTGAGCCAACAGATTTACAGTCTGC
>CAMKPI010000067.1 GCA_946414625.1 uncultured Spirochaetaceae bacterium
GATAAGCGTGCTTCGCGGGCTGCGGAGGAAGATAAGAAGGATCACAATCGCAAGAATCATTCCCTCGATTGCGGACTTCACGACATTTTTTATCGAAGTGTTGATCTCGTCGGCGGTGTTGTAAATCACGTCAATCTCACAGTCGGACGGCAGCTGCTTCTCAATCTGAGGGAGCTGCGCAAGAACCGCCGCGGCAACCGCCACGCTGTTCTTCTTCGCCTGCTTGGAAATGATGACCCCGACGGCGTCGCGTCCAGCGTCGCGGAACACGCTGTCAAGATCCTTGAAGCCGTCGTAGACATTGGCAATCTCGCGGAGCCGGATCTCTCCCATCTCTCCGTCGGAGCCGGTCTTGTAGGAGATCACCGTGTCGGCAATCTCGTCCACGGACCGGTATGTGCCCGTCGATTCCACGACATACTCGAAGCCGTTCTCCTTAACCGTTCCCACGCTGCTGTTGGCGTTGTTCGCCCCGATCAGCTGCGAAAGCGTCGAGAAAGACAGACCGTAGTTCTCCAGGTTATTCTTTGAAATCTCTATGCGTATCGCCCGTGTTCGCCCTCCCAAAGCCCTGGTGGACGCGACACCGTTGATCTGCTCGAGCCTCGGCGCGACAATGTCCGTCACGAGCTGCTTCAGCTCCTCAGGCGTTCTCGTGGGGCTTCGGAGAGCCGTTATCATCAGCGGCAAGAGGGACATGTCCATCTTCACAACAAGCGGCGCCTGGGCGTCGGTGGGCAGGTATCTCTTCACCATGTCTATCCTGTCTCGAATCGTGTTCGCTGCCTCGTCGAGGTTTGTATCCATCGAGAACTGGAGGGTTATCATCGAGCTGCCCTTGCTGGATGTGCTGGAGAGCTTCTCAATACCAGCCACCGCCGCAACCGAGGATTCAAGGACCTTTGTGATCTTCTCCTCCACCTCCTCCGGGGACGCCCCCTCGTATGTGGTGCTCACCACGATGTACGGGATGTCCATGCTTGGGATCAGCTCCACGGAGATCTGCCTCACGGCGTTGATTCCGAGAACGAGGATAAGCGCGCATATGACCACCACCGTCACCGGTTTTCTAAGGGATGTTTTTGCTATCGACATTTGTTCCCCCCGCCCGGATCAGTTCAAAACCCTGACAGCGTCTCCATCGGAAATGAATCCCTGTCCTTTTACAATGACGCGGTCGCCGGCGGAAAGTCCCGAGACAATTTCCGCCTCATTTCCTTCCCTGATTCCGACGGACACAACCTTGCGGACGGCGCGGCCGCCCTCCTCGATGTAGCAGTATGTCTCGTTCGTCGCAAGAGTGAGAGCGCTGTAGGGAACCAACAATATGCCCGTCTTTGTCTGCATCTGAACAGAAAGGCGCGCATACATACCAGCCTTGAGGCGCGGATCCGTCTTGTCAAGCTTCACGGTGATGTCCGCCATGCGAGTGGTCTGGTTGACCGTCGGGCTTACCTTGCTGACGCGGCCGGTGAAAACCTCTCCCGGGATTGCGTCGAAGGTCGCCACGACAGGATTGCCGACGGCAATCTGAGCAGAATAGAGCTCAATTGCCTTAAAACCCAACTCAAGGTCGTCCAGCGTCTCGACGGTGGCAAACGCGGAAGCCTGGCTGGTCTGCTGACCCACCTTGCCGGTCACAGAGGTGACTGTGCCCGCAATCGGAGCCTTCACCGGACTCTTGTTATATGTCTGTCCGGCGCGGGACGGGTCAATATAAGCCAGCACCTGATCCTTTCGGACGACCTCGCCCTCTGTCACAAGGACCTCGACGATCTTTCCAGCCGCGTCGGGCATCGCGGACACGGTGCTCTTCGCCTTTATCGTGCCGCCGAACCTGTGAGTCTCTGTGATTGAACCCGTCTCCACAGGAGAGACCTCCACATTGTAGACGATCTCCTCCACCTGTGGGCCCGCAGACACTTCCTTTTTTTTGCATCCGACAAGGCAGAGCAAAGCAAGGCAAAGAACCGCGGCTTTTACCAGCCGTTTTTTTGTTGCATATCTCATTTTTTTCTCCAAAATCAAACTATCTATTTCCTGTATATCAGTTTTTCCAATCTCTTGCTCCCTTCCCCGTCCGGATCCCGGGAGCCGGCACTGTTATGCCCTGCGTGAATACCTCGCGCCAGAGACCTCACTTGATGTACGACTGCATTGTGGCATACTCGAGGTCGATCAGCGCGGAGATGTAGTTGTACTGGTTGGACAGCTTCGCAAGACGCGCCTGATTCAGCGCCGTCTGCGAGTCGATAAGATCCAGATAATCCGTCGTGCCCTCGTTGTACGAGGCCTGGCGCATGTTGTAGGAAGCCTCTGCCAGGGCAACAGTGGATTCGGCAGACTCCAGCGACATGCGGGTCTGATCCAGCGTATCCACAAGATTCAGGATCTCGATCCTCGCAGCATCCTCAGCAAGAGCACGCCCCTGTCGGATTTGCTCCAAACCGTTCTTCACGCTCTTGAGGTTGCTCCAGCCGTCGGATGTCGGAAGAATGTCCGTGAGGTTCCACGCCACAGTTCCGCTGAAACTGCCGGTATCCACCCAGTACTTGCTGCCGGACTTGTCCAGGTCGTACAGATATGGCTGCCACGACATGGCAAGCCGGACGGACGGGATGAACGTGCTTTCCACAAGGGCTGTTTTCTGAAGCTTTAGCTGCTTCTCCTGGCTGTCCAAAAGGCGGATATCGTACCTCTTGCCGATACTCGAGAGAGCCTCGGACGCGTCCACATCCACCATTGCCGCGTCTATACCCGTTGTGAGGACAAGCTCCTCGTTCACATCGAGCCCCAAAAGCAGGGCAAACTGCCTTTTTGAAGTCTTGACACTCCTCTCTGCCTCCTGGTATGCGGGAATCGCGTTCCTGTACGCAACCTCGCTCTGCAGAAGGGAGATCTCGGGGACATAGCCGCCGTCGTAGTCACGCTTCGCCTGGGCGTAGCGCGCTTCCTGGTTTTTCATCGTTTCCGCCTGGATTTTCAGCTTCTCCTCCTGGAGGATTATGCCGTAGTACGCCTTGGCAACGTTCTGGGAGAGCTTCCTTGCCGCCTCTTCGTACGTTATCTCACCTTCCGCGTACTTCTCCTTCGCAATCTGAATATTGGTTATCAACGCGGGGTTGAAAGTCCATGTGCCGGAAATACCGTATGTGAACGCCCATGTCGGATCCGGGACAGAACGCCCTTCCAGCTTATTCTGCACAGCCACACTTGCATTCTCGTTGGCATGACTGAAGGTGGCGCTTGCCGTGATGTCCGGCAAGAGGTTGTTATACGAATACTTATAGTCGTTTTTCGCTGTTTCCAGCGTAATGCGAGCATTCTTCAGGCTGAGATTCTGCTCCGCCGCAAGGGAAATGGCGTCCTCCAGGGACAGGTCCAGTGCCGCAAGCGGGAACAGAACCGCCAAAGCCATCAGAGCAATCAAAGAAACCTTTCTTATCATATTTTTCCTCAAAATCCTTGATTCCCAAATTTTAGCGATTTTACTTTGAAAAAATAACAAACAGTGTGTATAATAATCAACAAGGTGACAAATAAAAACATTTTTTTTTGCTAACAATTTTTCCGTATTTTGTTATTTATTTACATTTTGGGAAAAAATTGAACTTTGTTTGTACTATAGAATTAATAACAAGGAGTAAGAGATGCCAAACGAAAAAAACACCACCTTCTCCCCGGGCGACGCCCTCCCAACGAAACATACGCGCCAGAAGAAAGAGGACAAGAGAGTCAGATATACCAAGATATTCCTGAAGGAGGCTCTCCTGAAGCTTTTGCTTGAGAAGCCGCTTGGGGAGATTACCCCAACAGAGCTCTGCAGAGAAGCGGACATCAACCGCAACACCTTCTACAGCCACTTCTCCGCTGTCAGGGACGTGCTCGATATGGTGGAGAACGAATTGGAGGAAAAGCTTATGTCCACCCTGTCTTTCGGGGAGAACAGCCTGGAGATGGTGCATAAAATCATCCAGAACATCGCCCAGAACGACAAGGAGGTGAGAATAATCTTCTCCCCGAACGGGGACATCGGCTTCGGCAAGAAACTGTATGAATTGGTCGAAGAGAAAGCGCTCCGGGAATTCGAAAAAACGAAACCAGGCATTGACGACACCACCATGCGCTATGCTTTTTCGTTCGCTTTCCTGGGCAGCACGGCAATCATCCAGAGGTGGCTCCACGATAATATGCAAAGAACCCCGGAAGAAATCTCGAAGTTGATTTTCAACCTGTCGAAAAAAGGCCTGGACTACTACCTCGCCTAGTCTATGCTGCGCAAAATTTATGCGACCGCGTCCGTGCCCGAAACCCGGAATGAGTAGCCTCAAGCTGCACGAATGCGCGCGAAGCGGCGGGGTAATTACGCAAAACCTTCCCGCTCTTTCTACTAATCACGCGCCCTCAAGCCGCACGGATGCGCGATTACGCAAAGCGGGCGCGATTATTACACAAAATCATCCCGCTCTTTCTATAATCAAGCAGCCTTAAACCGCATGGACACGCAATTTTGCGCCGCGGGGTTGTGTCTGACCCTGTGCACGCTATGCGGTATTCCATCAAGCCGCACGGATGCGCGCGAAACCCGGATGTCTCTCCTCACTTCTCCTCGCTTCCCTTGTCCTTGCCGCCTTCCTTAGTGTTATATGAGATCCTCACGTGGTGGATGCTCATGAGAGAATGCAAAAAGCTCTCCTTCAGAGTGCTGATCTCCTTCATCGACAGCGGGCACTTGTCCAGCTGCCCCCGCTCTATCTTCTGAGAAACAATACTGTCAATCAGCTTGGTGAACTTGGAGACGTTGGGTTCCTTGACGCTTCGCGACGCCGCCTCCACACTGTCTGCAAGCATTATGAGTCCGCATTCCCGGGTGGAAGGCTTGTGGGCGTTGTTATACGAATAGTCTCCTATGGCTATCTCGTTCAGGAGATTCTCGTCCTTCATTTCCCGCGCCTTGTTGTAGAAATACTGAATCACATCCGTGCCGTGGTGGTCGTGGATTATCTCCACAATCTCCTCCGGCAGTCCATTCTCACGTGCCAGTTCCGCCCCGTAGGACACGTGGCGGCGGATTATAGACACGCTCTGCCCTGGGTTCAAGTCAATCAAGCGGTTCTCTCCGGCGTACTGGTTTTCAGTGAAGTAATTGGGATGCTCCAGCTTTCCGATGTCGTGGTACAGGGCTGCCACCCGGGCAAGCCCGGCGTTCGCTCCGATTGCGTTAGCCCCGGAGAACGCAAGGTCCGCCACCGCGCGGGAATGCGTGTATGTGCCCGGAGCCACCTTTGCAAGACGATCCATCAGATCCGACTCACCGTAGAACAGTTCATACAGGCGGAAAGTTGTGGGCAGATTGAAAAGCCTCTCCTCAACAGGGATCAGGAACATCAACAGAACGCTGGAGGACAGCCCGAGAAGTGCCTTCACCACCGCGGAGTAGATAAAATCCTCCATTTTTAGCTGGTTCGGCACAATCACAACGAACAGAAGCGTTATCGCAATCGACACAAGAACCGTCACGAGTGCCTGCAGGATCTGGTCGATGCGGCGATTGAAGAAGCGCACCACAAACGACGACACAACGCCGAGCATCACCCCATAGAAGAACGAATAGTATGTACTCGAAGGGATGGACAGAGAAACAAGCCCCATCACAAAGGCGGAGATGGAACCCATTGTCCGACGCCCGGACATCATCGTCATGTGCATTGGAAGAAAACATATCGGAATGAAAGAGGGAAGAAACTCCACTTTAAGCCCCGCCGCCGCGTGAACAAGGAAATATGCAGTGACTGTCGTGCAGGCAGTGTAGAAGAGCATGGTGTAAAGATACGTGTTGAAATGCCTGCCGTCGGAGCCCACAATGTGATACATGATGTAGTATATGATGATCGAGCAAGCAAGGTTGAAAAGAATCACCGACATGATGTCGCGCCCGTCCACCCTGGTGCGTCCGGAAAGCAGCGCGAGATTCGCCATCTGGCGCTCCGTTATCACAGTGTCGATCTGTAGGATGGGACGACCCGCCTTCAGTGACACCACCACGCTTCCCGCGTTGTTATATGCGGCAAGCCGGCGGCTGTCCGTCTGCGCCGAATCATAGAACACGTTAGCCTCGCAGATATTCCTCGCAAGCCCCAGGACTATATACCTTTCGGAGAGTTCAATGTCCGCTCCGTAGTTCGAGAGAATCTTCGCCACCACGCCGGTGAGATCGGCATCGGTCAGCAAGCCGTCCTCCAGGCGGATCTTCCTCTCCTCAAAGAAATCGTCGAGATAGTTATTCACGGTGACAATGTTTCTTGTACCGGCGCCTTTCAGCTCCTGAATCTCGTTGTCCCGGAAAAGCCCTTGCTTCATTATCTCCTCGATCACCTGATACGCAAGGCTCACTGCCCTCTCTCCGTTATTTTCCTTGATATAGCCGTAGAAATACCTGAGGTTGCCCTCTCCGATGCGGTCTCCATCGTCGTGCCGGAGCGCATCAACAAAGTCCGCCATGCGGGAGAGAACCTTCATCGTCACCTCAGCCCGGAAAGCAAACACGGGAGACACCGCTCTGGCGGCATATTCCCGGGAAGCCTTGGTTGCGTCCTCGTCCACAATGTCCAGATCCTCGCGCAAGTATACGGTGTCGTCACTGATCATGCCTGTCTTGTATTTGAGATACAGTCCCCGGTATTCATTGATTCCGCTCTCCCGGAGAAAGAAGTACAGAGCCGCGCAACAGAGAGTTATCACCACGGAGAACAGAACGCCGTGCCAAAAAACACCCTTTTGGATCCAGGCAAAACGGTCCCGCATCTTTCTGCCCGACACGATCTGGAGAGTCTTCCTCTTCTCCTTCATCTTCTCGTCGAACTCTTTCTCGCGGTTCCTTCCGCCGTAGTTCTTGCGCCCTCTCGAGTTACCATCCTCTCTGTTCTTATTTCTGCCAAACATACCAATACCTTTCCGACTCGCCATTGATACCGCGCCGAGCCATGTACGCTTCCGCCATTCCCACCGAAGGAGCATCCAGACGGGCACTCAAAGCAAAGGCGCCGCATCGAGCAATGCACGCCTCCGCCTTTCCTCAACGAAAAATCGTCCTGCCGATTTTCAATGCAATAGCGCCGCACCAAAGAGAGGGACGAAGCCCGCAAAGAGACCTACTTCTTCACCCGTGATAGACCGCTTACCTGTACAGAATAAAGCAAAAAGGCTCGCAAAGCGACCTACTTCTTCACCCACGTCTTACTCTCCTCGTCGTACTTCGTCTCCGTCTTCAGCTCCGGAATTGCGTTCCACTTCACTGAAACGCTTATCTCCGGCTTGAACTGCTTCTTACCGTTCACGGTTTCGATGGTGCTTTTTGCCTCAAATGTAAGGTTCCAGTCCTCCATATAGTGCACAAGAGCGATTGACATGCTATTCAGAGTGAAATGGCTGCTCTTTCTGCCGTCGCCAAAGAAATCGAACGAATTCTTCAAATCCTCCCAGAGCTTGTTGAACTGGAACTTATGATCGTTGTCGTAGTACAGGTGGAAGCTGTTATTCTGGCTTGAGACGTTCACCCTCATGTCAATGAAGCGGTTTATCGCAAAGTTCATCGTAAAGCTCATGTTAAACGACGAGCCGTACTCGTTCTTGAAATCATACGTGAACGAGGTGTCGAGGGTTGACTCTATGCCCATCCTATGGCGCCACCAGTATTTGGGCAACAGCGTGTACAGAAGCCGGACCTTCATTGTCTCCTTGTCGAAATCCGCGCCGCTGTAGTTCATCTGGATGTAGTTGTTCTTGTACCACGCCGACCAGGAGAAGTTCTTTGCCTCCATCTCCTTCTCAAACGACAGGCTCTCGTTGAAATGTATATCGCGGTTCTTCCCGATTTTATAGAACGGATACAGGACAAGAGTCTGACTGCCCGAATAGCCTTCCCATCCGTCCAGCCTGTGGTTCAGCGAATTGCTGAACGAGGCGGAGACATAGTTGTTTCCATACGAGATCCTGCCGTTCGACGTTGTTGCGTCCATAAAGTGCCGCCCGTCGAACGTGAAGGTTGTCGACGCCGAGGCAGAGATGCCGTGCGCGGCATACGAGATGGAAGGCGCGAAGCTCTCTGTGAGCGGCTTCAGTGTCTGCTTGGCTCCCACCGTGAAGTCCTTGATCTTCTTGGAGAACACGATGTTG
>CAMKPI010000068.1 GCA_946414625.1 uncultured Spirochaetaceae bacterium
AAAACCCTCAGATTCACTTTTCCTGAGCCGCCGCACAGTCCGAACGACATGGTGCGTATCGAGAACCTCACAAAGGTCTACAACGCAACGCCGCTGCAGACCGGAAGGGACGAAAAAGCCGGCTCCGTAAACCAGGAAGCCCGCGATAAAGCCGGCAGCGACACAGCTCCACACCCCATACGGGTGTTCAGCGGCCTCAACCTCAACATTTCCCGCGGACAGAGACTCGCCGTCACAGGACACAACGGAATAGGAAAAAGCACGCTGCTGAGGATCATTGCGGGCATGGACCGGGACTACTCCGGGAGCGTCACACTGGGCAGCGGTGTGAGGATCGGATACTACGAGCAGGACGCCTCCAGCTCTCTCACCCCCGGAAACACCGTGTTGGATGAGGTGCTTCCGTACGGTCCTGAAGGCGAGATGCGAAACGCTCTGGGCTCATTCCTTTTTAGCGGTGACGACATATACAAGAGCATACAGGTACTCTCCGGCGGAGAAAAAAGCCGTCTTCAGCTACTGAAAGTGCTTCTCTGCCCTGCAAACCTTCTCATACTCGACGAGCCCACCAACCATCTTGACATAAACGCAAAGGATATGCTCTCGCGTGCCCTGAAAGACTACAGCGGAACCGTCATTTTCGTATCGCATGATTCATACTTTATCAAGGGCATCGCGGACACAATCCTCTACCTTTCTGAAAACGGTCCCGAGCTGTTCCACGGCGACTGGGAATACTTCTCCTGGAGACTCGCCCAGCGTGTTCTCGGAAAAAACAACGAAAATACAGACCCTGATAAAAGGGGCTACAAAAGAGACAGCCTTGTTCAGGGCGATCTGGGGACGGAGAAAACCGTAGGCAAGGATTCCATTCCGCCACGGTCTGTAAACCCGGCCGCGCCTGACGACGCCAAAAGCCGAAAGGAACTGTCTCGAGAGCTCAGAGCGGAAGCAAACAGACAAAAAAACAGACTCTCACGGCTTCGCAGGGAGGCAGCGGAGCTTTTGGAAAAAACCAGTACACTTGAAGCGGAAATCGTCGCAGAAAAGGAGAAACTGAACCAAAGCGAATACTATTCGGATGCCGCGAAGGCAAACGGGGTTCTCTCGGAAATCAACCGGCTGGAAACGGAAAAAAACGCTGCTGAAGAGGCCTGGATTGCCATAACCGAGGAAATAGAGGCCCTTGAAACCTGACACCCGGCGCCCGCACGGCAGCCGTGAAGACCGTCGCCTATCGAGAGATTAAAGGCTCACGAAACCTGACACCCGGCGCTCGCACGGCAGCCGTGAAGACCGTCGCCTATCGAGAGATTAAAGGCTCACGAAACCTGACACCCGGCGCTCGCCTATCTCTTCCTGCAATCGACAAGCAAAGAAGCCATCTTACCCCATCCATAACCATCTCCCGCGTTCCGCTTCGCGTCCAGGCCAAAAGCCCTACACGGCAGAGGATAACAGCCCGTTATTCCTATCGATTTCCGCTTCGCATGCAAGCCAGAGCCCGGACCCGCAATCCATCCGATGAATGGCCCCAGATTGACCAAAAAGCGAAAACAAACGATTTCAAACTCACTGATGACGTATAGCAAAAGCGTGGTATAATCATACATAAAATGAAACAAAAACTGCATGCCGCTGCAAGAGACAGGCAAAGGGAAAACGCGTGAACGAGACAAACAACGACAAAACAAGCCGCTCCGAAAGCAAAACAAGGCTCTCAGGTGCATACGATCTCTCCGCCCGTGGTATAGACATGGCGGCGGAAGATGCCGGCGCGGCTCTTTTGGCAACGAACCTTGACAACAAAGATATCATAAGGATACGCCTCCTCCTGGAGGAAACCCTCCTCCTGTACAGAGATCATTTTCCCGAGGAGACTGCCGTTTCACTTCGCCTCTCCCGCCTTCCCGGAAACATAAGGCTCACCGCGCATGTGAAATGCGACAGCTTCAACCCGTTCAATACGAACGAGGACGATACGCTGGGCAGTATCATGGGATCCCTCCTAGCAAATGCAGGGACAATCAGCAAGGGCTGGCGGTTCAGGGGAGTGAACCAGATATCCTTCACAATAGAGAAAAAAAGAAAGCTTGATCAACCAAAAAGACTTATCATCGGAATTGTCCTGGGCGACCTCGCTGGGTTCCTGATCAATGCCCTCATTCCGGAAAAGGCGGCTTTCTTCTCCGAAAGCATCATTTCCCCTATCACAAACACCTTCACCGGATTTCTCTGCGTGATGGCGGTGGTAATGTGCTTCGCCGCCGTGGTTCTAGGCATAGTGCGGATGGGAGACGTCTCGACCATGCTCACAGCGGGTAAGAAACTCCTCAAATCCTTTGTGGGCGTATCTTTCTTTGTGTGTCTGTTGTGTACGCTGTGGATAGTCCCTGAAATGACTTTCGGAAATGCCAACGCCGCCCACTTTCATTTTCTCGAGCTGCTCCACCTCCAACTGGACTTCGTCCCGACCAACATCATAAAGCCTTTCCTCGAGTTCAACTCGGTACACATCATAATAATCGCCGCGATGTTCGGTGTGGCAATGCTGACCATGGGGCAGAAAGCCGACCAGCTGACGGAACTCATAGACGAAGTCAACATCGTGGCAATCAAGTCCAACTCGTTCCTCAACGGTTTCGTTCCCTTCTATGTCGGCCTGATGTGCTGCAACCTCATAATCTCGGATCTTTTCAACATCAGAGGTGTCGTCCACCTGGTGGTGTTGATCCTTGCGGGAGACTTCATCCTCTTGTCGGCATATACTATCATAGTATGCACAAAACACAGGATTCTCCCATCTGCCTATATCCGAAAACTCATGCCCCCGTTCTTCATCTCCCTCAGCAGCGCGAGCGTCGGCGCCGCGTTCACAACAACGATTGACACCCTCCTTGGCCCTCTGGGAGTGGATTCCGACTTCGGACCGCTTGCATACAACCTCGGTGGAATGCTCTTCCGCCCCGGATACTGCATAGTGTTCACAGCCAGCAGCCTCTTTACCGCCTCGGAGCTTGGAATCGAAATATCCTGGTTCTGGCTTCTCACCGTCTTCCTTCTGTCGTTCATCCTCTCGGGAGCCACTCCGCCCGTCATCGGCGGCGCCACAGCGTGTCTCACAATACTCTTCTCCCAACTTGGCCTCGACATGGAAGAGCTGTCTGTCATCATTTCAATCAATATGATTTTGGAATTCTTCACCGTGGCAGTGAACAACTACTGCCTGAACAGCCATATAGTGCTCCTCGGAGCCTCAATCGGAAAAGTTGACTTGGAAAAACTCAGAAAGATAAAATAGAGATGATTTAAAATAATTTTGAATATCTGGCATAAAAATGCGCCAAAACAGACGCTCGGACTTTTACAAAGGCAGACAAATCAGATGGGAATAGCTACTAACTGTTGATGCGTCATTTAATTCACGGTAACTATCACATTCTTTGATCAGTTTGCTGCAGATCCTACGCCCCTCCGCACGAGCGGATCTTTTGCAAATCACACATACATCTTTTAACCGGTTATGCCAACTGAGGTTGTATTTTACCATATACTCAAAACAACAGAAACAGAATCAAACATTTTTTTGATAACGTTTTGCGAAATCATTAAGTGCGGAGGGCTTGTTTTCATTCTTCGAAACATAATTTCCGATTAGATTTCCCGATACCAGCCCAACGTACTTTTCGGCCAAAGAGAAAACCTCATCCTTTAATTCCGGACTAAAAACTTCTCCTGAATCACGAAAATAAGCATCGGCATTTTCTAATAAAAACCAACGTACATCACCAAGCAAAGAGAGCTCAAACGAAAAGCTTTCGTTACTCAAAGAAAAAATCTCGATCATAACTCTTTGAAGCCCTTCCGGCAGATAAGGTTTTTTCTCCTTTAAAAGCGCATTACGAGCCCTGTCATCCATGTTTTTAACCGCGTCCGCAGCCTCTTCAAACTCCGTGCTGATCCAGTTTCGAAAACGAATCCAACCATTATCCCCTTCCCCGGATATTTCATAACCCTGGGCTTTTTCCAAAAACAAAATCACAGCACAATATGCCGAAAGAATACAATTCAACACACTTCGTTCAGAACGGTCTTCTGACATCCATCCATGAAAAAGCTGATTTAGGGTGATGATATCAATAATTCCGCGTTTAAAAAAATAAACACTGGGTCTGTTATGGGAATGAATCACTTTTGTGCCGGACAGTAAAGCCATCTCATACCCATCGCGGATAAGCCTCAAACCAAGGTCGATATCCTCCGCATAATTGTTTCGATATGGATAAGAGACCAGAATTTTCCTTAAAGAAAAAAGGGCAACATCGCTCAGATTTGAGTTCCTTCTGAGCGATAATGCATCCTGCGACTCCGGCATTTTCATTATCCTATCCCCCTTGTGCAGCCCCATCATATCTGAATGACCATAGCCGACCACTCTGATGAACAAGTCACTATCAGGACGCGGAGTTTCCGCACAGGACACTGCTACAACACCCTTATGCAACACGGGCCTTGCCATCTCGCGAGTCCAATATGGTCCAGTCGGTAGAGCATCCTGTGTCATAAGAACGACATATTCTCCTGTCGAATTCTGCACACCAAGATTTCGCGCACCGGAATGCGAGAATTCTTCAGGTTTTATCCTTATGACTTTTGCTCCTTTTTTCTCTGCATATTCTGCGGAACCATCTGTACTGCCTGAATCCACAATAACGATTTCAATTTCCCTGAAGCCCAACTGGCTTTGAATAACAGATATAAGGCGCTTCAAATCCTCACCGCCATTTAAAACCGGCAATACAAAAGAGACCTTCGCGTCAATCACCTCCGGTTCATCACCTTCAGCCATAACCCTGCAAATCAATGCACTTATTGAATTCTGAAATGCCTGTAAAGAAAAATATCTCTCGTATGTCCTTCTAGCCTGTCTCCGGAAAACCTGCAGCGCTCTCTTTTGTTCATGTATCCGAATGATACAGTCCGAAAGCTCTTTTGGATCATTATTATGAGTTACAATCCCGGAACAGTTTTCCTGAAGCAAAGCCGCACTGCCGGTATACTCTGAGCATATTACAAGTTTTGACAGACAAAGCGCCTCTGTGACAACAATCGGCATCGGATCATCTTTGCTGGGACATACAAGACAGTCTGTTTTGTCATAGAAAGCAGGCATCCATTCATTTTTAAGCTCTCCCACATACTGCACATTGTCCGGATAATCCGCTGTAAGACGCTCAACATAATTAAAAGTTTTTTTATCAACTATACCGCCTGCAAAGCAAAATAAACATCCTTCCAAAACGCTGCGGGGAAGCATTCGAATAGCCTTTGACAGAATATCCTGTCCCTTGCGATCCACCATCTGACCCACCAGAGCGAATACGGTTTTACCGTTGGAAGAAATATTGAGATCAAAATCAACTTTGATCTGAACTTTTGTATAATCCGGAAGGTAATACAGAAAAATACCTGCATCATAGTTTGGAAAATGATTCAGAAGGACTTTTTTCGCATATGAGCCCGCGCAATAGACATGTATATTGTCTCTGATGCTTTCGGGCATAATACTCTTTGTGTAAACATAGCCCAGCTCCGCTTCATGAATCCACCACATCACAGGAATAGAGTTACCATCAAGCCGGCGAATCAGAGGGCCGCCTGTCGTCGTGTTAACTACTATCATTGAAAAGAGATGCGAGGCGTTTGGAATTAAATCCCCTTTATACAAATTGTCATATATAACTGTCGGAATCCCTTTAGCGCATATTTCTTCTCTAAGCTTACCGTCGATTGGACTCATAATAACAGGAAAATAACCAATCTCTTTCAGATACAAGGCAAAGTGCATGAGAGCCACAGGCGCTCCGGAGAGGCTCAGCTCATGACTGACCAACAGTACTTTCTGAATTCCACAGGAAACAATATTTTCAGTCTCTCTTCCAAAGACTTGCCCGATTCCTTCACATTCGTCAAAAAACGCCGAAAGGGAAGACGGTATTATCCGACTGTCCCGTACATCTGTCTTTTCAGCATTGCCGGCAGCGTCAGATAAAACTCTTTTTTCACTGCGGAATAAAAGCTTTTTGAAAAGCCGCCAAAAAAACTTTAATACTTTTTTGGAAACTCTATATATAACTCTTCCTATTTTTGTATGACAAAATAAATCAATAAAAGTCCTAATTGGTCTGGTAATCTTCCAAAAACCGGCATTGGTAATCTCACAATAGGCAGATTGAAGTTGTTTAAGTTGGTTTTCAAGGCTGGTCACCCGACCATCTGTATCAGATGCTGTCTCACCAATCCGAATTCCCGTATAAATAGGCGAATTCTCTCTGTCATGAGAGCCCTCCTGTGCATCTGAAAGATAATTTACAAATTGCCTCCGTTCCGACTCTGCAAGAATTTGAATATCCAACAAAGCGTCTACAAAACCTTTGTCATTCTTTTTAAACAAATCCTGATGTCTGTTATATATGTCGTAACAGAAATCCCTATAAATATCCGAATTCTCGGCGAACCTGCTTATTTTTAAATCATTTTTAATTCTATAATGGAAATAGTAAAAAGGAATGCAAACAGCGTCTCTGCCCAGTTCCATGACGGAAAGCAAAAAATCACAAACCTCAAAACCATATTCTGAGGTCTTTTTAAAGCCGCCCACCTCAATCCAATCTTCTTTTCTAAACAAAGCAGAAACATTAGGGATTCTGCCAAGCAAAACGCCAATCTCAAATTTTTCCGGGAAAACCAACTGCCCGGTTCTGATACCAAACATATCAGTAAGCGAATAAACAAAACCAACCCTTTGGGAATTCTCAATGATACCAACGGCTTTCTCTATATACAAAGGTTCAATGAGATCATCCGAGTCCAAATTAAGAATATATTCACCGCTGGATTCACGAATACCTGCGTTTCTCGCAACAGATGCCCCCTCATGAGAGGTATGGATAACCCTGCAGAAACCCTCAGCCTCGATTTCATTGATTACTTTGACTGTATACGCGTCATCTGAGCCATCGTCAACTATAATTAGCTCAATTTCAGAATATGTTTGATGAAGAACTGAATCTATAGAATCCCTGATGTATTTTCCGTCATTATAACAAGGCATAATTACACTAACACGTTTCATACTTGAATTCCATTAACCAGCAATTTTTAGCCCTGCACACAAAACAACTTTAATGATTATATAATTTAATACTACAACGTCTTATATGCAACAAACAGATTCATGCAAAAAATATCTCAGATCAATATCAATGCAAGACTAGTTTTTTTTACCGGAAACGGGACTACGTTAAGTTGCAATAGTGGTCTTTTCTCACTCTGATAAGCATTTGTTTACCATATATGTAGATTTTTCGTCTTTTAAGTTATTATTTCTAGCTTATTCAAGTACACTATTGGTACACCAAAGAGGCCTTTTATCTGCTGTTTTGGATAGCCGAAAAGAATTCAAGGGCAGCGCAACGAAAGCGCAGCTTGAGTACGAAAACAATGATACCAATAATCTTTATAGAGAACAAGGCAACGTGTAGAACAGGTATTATTACAAGGTCCATCTGTATCATTGTTTTCGGAATGGAAATCGGACGATATTTGGTACAATCTACTTTTCCAATTATACCGATTGCCATTCGGCGCTGCCCGATGTCAGAGAAAACTGCAAAGGAACATTTTTGTTGTATTGCTTCGAGGAGTTTACCATCGTGACGAGTAATCCGAGAAGCTGTCTGCGGACACTTTACAAGAAATCGTCAATTCACCGAGTAATTAGAATGTCTTTAATTCTCTCTGACATTTCCGTTACAGCTTTGTCAATTTCTCTTTCCACTGATATAGAGTCTTTAAGATCAATCTCGGGCGAAGCAAACAGAAATGAAATCGGAATATTTAGAACGGAGATAATATCTTGCATGAGCTCAGAAGAAGCAAAGGTTTTTCCGGTTTCAATTTCGCTCAGGTATTTAGGATTACAGGAAATCTTTTCAGCAAGCTGGTTTTGAGTCAATCCAGCTTGCTCCCGATACTTTTTGAGATTCGTCCCAAATATGGTTTTAATCTGGTTTGGCTGCTTCATAATTCCATATTAGCTATGGAAAATAAGGT
>CAMKPI010000069.1 GCA_946414625.1 uncultured Spirochaetaceae bacterium
TTTCCGGAAGGATTGACCTTTTGGCTTTGAGGGTCGACGAGGCGGTTATTCTGGATTTCAAATCTGACGGCTTTAAAAACCCTGGGGAGTATGAAAGGCAGATTCTCTCCTATAAAAAAGCGGTGTCCCTCATGTTCCCGGACAAGAAGGTGTCCGCGGCGGTTGTATATCTGAGGGATGCCGGAAATCCTGTCTGGATTTGAAGAATCGGATGCTTTTGCCATGTGATGTCGCCGGAGGGGCGCTGTCTTGTGTACAGTGCGAAGCCCGCGGAAAGCGCTCTCTTTAGCGGCGAGTGAATCGTGGCTTTGGGGTATTGCAAAAAATCTGCCTATCTGCTATTATCCATGCGTTGCATTCGGATTTCGAAGAGCTGATTTATCAGCGATTCTGTCTCGTTTGCCTGAACCGGGCCTGTAGCTCAGCGGTTAGAGCAGAGGACTCATAATCCTTTGGTCGAGAGTTCAAATCTCTCTGGGCCCAAAAGCGCAGCATTTGGTTTTTCTGCAAACAGCAGTGCGGCGTTCATATATACTGTTTTCAATTCGGGGTGCTGATAGGTCTTCGGACGATGGAGCGTTGTGGCTCCGTGTTCCGGAAAGAGGATCTGATGCTGAGAACATACCCGTGAACCTGATCTAGGTAATTCTAGCGGAGGAAAGCGATGAAGAGTCATTCTGTTTCAGCATTGATTGTTATCTTCTCTTTGTTTTTTTTGTTGGTCTTTTTGCCTCAGAGTTTCGCTCTTGGAGGCGGAGAGAAGGTCTCAGGTGGCTTGTCGCCGAAGTCCTCTTCCGGCAAAGGCTCCGCGGGTGAGTCTATCACGGTTTACGCGTACGATTCGTTTTGTGGCGACTGGGGCGCGGGGACGGAGATAGTCCGCGACTTTGAGAATGAGACCGGGATTCACGTGAATCTCGTGGGAGTCGGGGACGCTGTCACGATGTACAGCAGATTTGTCATGGAGGGCGAGAAGTCCGAGGCTGACGTGCTTGTGGGGTTGGCAAACAACATGCAGATAGACGAATCGCTCTTCCTGGAATGGGAGCCTGCTTGCAAAGTCGACCTTATTGATTATGATTCAAAATCCCTGATTCCGTTCGATTATGGCTTTTACTGCTTCCTTGTGAACAAGGATTATTTCAGGACCTCTGCAAAAGGCAGGGCGGATGGAGCGGCCATCTCGGAAAATCCGGGACAGAATGCAGGAGGAGATACTTCTCTTGCCTTTAACGCTCCTTCTTGTCTGATGGATCTCACGCGCCCTGAGTTCTCCGACTCGTTCATTCTGATCGATCCGAGAACGTCGTCGGTCGGTCTCGGACTTCTTAAATGGACGATTCTCTCTTTGGGCGAGGACGCCGCATTCGATTGGTGGCGCAAAGCGTGCGACGCCGCGCTTACTGTCGGAAGTTCCTGGTCGTCGTCATACGGAGTATTCACTCAGGGCGAGGCTCCGTTTACTCTCAGTTATACCACAAGCCCCGTATACCACAGAATGTATGAGGACAACTACGCTATTGACGCGTTGGTTTTTTCCGACGGATATGTCGAGACTGTCGAGTATATAGCAGTGCCAAAAAGTTCGGGAAATCCGGAAGCCGCAAAGCAGTTCTGCGAGTATGTCCTCACTCGCGGACAGGAAGAGATTGCTGTGACAAACACGATGTTCCCCGCAAACAAGCGTACTGCTTTGCCTGATGAATACAAGGGAATCCTCAATCCGGACAAGATCCTAGAGGATAAGAATTTCCCGGATAAGCAGAACGAGTACCTTGACAGATGGACCCGAACGGTCGTGTTGTGATGCACTATCCACAGGGAAATCAGCAAGGCAACTGGAATGGCTCCGGTCCGCATAGGCTCCGCGGTGAGGGGAAATTGTCCGGAAAAGTGTATATGGCGGATCGGAGTTCTCGTTTGTCCGGAAAAGCGCATAGCTCGGATCGGGAGTCTCGTGCACGTGTGTTTCCCGGGCTCGGAGGATTTCTTCGAAAAGAGCGCGGGTCGGGTCTAACAGAGCGGTTCGGGCGAATGGGTCTGCTATCGAGGGCTTTGGAGGCTTTCTCTGTATGCTTGTTCGCCGTCGCGTTTCTCCTGCCTCTGACATGGTTTTTCATCCGGTTCGGTTTAGGCGGACTCACAGGTGTTCTTTCAACGGCATTTTATCTCAGAGTCCTGGGATTTACCGTTTATCAGGCGCTGCTTTCGGCTCTCCTCGCCGTTGCGTGTGGGCTTCCTGCGGCGTATATCCTTGCCAAGTACGATTTCAGTCTCAAAAGAGTGGTGAAATCTGTTTTCATGGTTCCGTTCATAATTCCCGGCATTCTTGTTGTTCTGGGCTTTGTGATATTCTTTGGTAACAGAGGATATGTCGCAACAATCCTAGGGCGCGAGATTCATATACTATATAGCTTCAAGGCAATTCTCGTTGCCCATGTCTTTTATAACTTTCCTGTTATAGCCATCCTCTGTTCCGACGCGTTGGAAAAACTCGACTACAGCATAGAAGATGATGCAAAGCTCTCCGGTGTGGGACCTGGACGAATATTTTTTGGAATAACTTTACCGAGAATAGTTCCGTCAATGCTTTCGGCGACTGTTTTGGTATTTCTTTTCTGTTTCACGAGTTTTTCGATAATCATGGTGCTGGGCGGCGGTCCGAAACATACCACGACGGAAGTTGAGATATACCGCATGGCTGCCGTTGGGCTTGATTTCAGCACGGCAGGAGCCTTGTCTCTCATGTCTATGGCGGTATGTATTCTGATGCTTTTTGTCAGCAGAGCTCTTTCCTCCAAAAAGTACTATATGGAGGATTCGAATATCAAAACGCGTCCGCTCGGGAAAGCAAAGGTCTCTTTCAGAATTTTCGCGTGTGCTTATCTAGTCGTCTCGGCAGTGTTCATCCTCGGTCCCGTCCTGTCCCTTATTGCGCGCTCGTTCCAGGGCAGCGTGACAAGGGGCGGTTCATACATTCTGACCTTGAGGGCGTACAGGGCTCTTGACGCGGGTGTTTTCAGGGACACTCTTTTAATAGGATTTCTTTCCGCGTTTCTGTCCTGCACCTTGGCTTACGGCTTCTGCGGCTCCAGGCTCGGAAGCCTTGCAATGCTACCCATGGTTGTGAGCTCGGTGGTGGTGGGTCTTGTGTACCTGGTAATTTCCCGCTTTATCCGCGAAGTGCCGGCGCTGCTGATGATATCGCTTATGCACGGCATCGTAAACCTTCCTTTTGCCTATAGAACATTGAGATCGGCGTCTCTCAACATCCCGAGCGAATACAGGGAATGGGCGGCCATCTCCGGAATTTCCCATGTGAGGTATTCGTTTCAGGTTGAGCTGCCTGTCCTGAGGCGATCCATTGTCTCGTCGTTTCTCTTTTGTTTTGCGCTGTCCTGCGGAGAGTTGAACTCCACCTTGATTTTGGGTTCCTCCAGGGTTTCCACGGCGTCTGTTTCGATAATGCGGATGATATCGGCATACAACTACTCCGGGGCATGCGCCGCGGGAACGGTGCTGATTGTCCTGAATTTTGTTGTGTTTTACTCTGTGAGGCTGATGGAATCAAATCAGCACGGTGCGCTTCACTTTTGAACCGGATCTGGAAACATACGATAATGTTCGTCTTCGCTTCCGGATAGAACGGGGCGGGATGTACCGGCCACTCTATTTGCCTGCTTCTCTTTGGGTTGTGTTTAAGGGCTGGGCTTTAGGGCTGTGTTAAGGCCAGATTTTCGGTGCCGATCCAGGTTCGCCGCAATTCTGATTTTGTTTTGATTTTGGCTGGACTACAGCGGTATAAGAGTTCATGAAAATGCTGATTTGCTCTGTGACTCTTGACGGCGTAGCCGCTTTTGTTTTGCATGGGCTCTTGGAAACCTCTGATTCTTACGGCAAGAGGGCTCTGTTTCAAAAATCTCCGGATTAGTGAAAAATTTTTCACACTTTCCAGTAAACATGGTCTATAATTGATTGAAAATTTGTAAAACATTTCTTGGAGGAGTGTTATGAAGAAAGTTTTAACAGTTGCTTTGTGTCTTTTGCTTGCGCTGTGCCTCGTCTCTTGCGGCAATAAGGGCGGATCGTCCAAAGGAAATGCCAAGGGGGCGTCGGACGCGAAGGGCTCCGATAATATCCGCGTAGCGATCCTGACGGACGCCACGGGTATTGATGACAAGAGCTTCAACGCGGCGGCGTGGCGTGGAATCCTCGATTTCTATGGAGACAACGGGGCTGGACGCGGCACACTTTACACGAACATCACGGCGCAGTCTTCCGACGACTACCTTCCGAATCTGAAGAACGCAGCGGCTCAGGGATATGACCTGTTGATCACAACGGGTTTCACCTGGGGAGATTCCGTGACGGCTTTCACGAAGGACTATCCGAACCAGAAGGTCATCATTGTTGATGTGGACTGGCTCCCGCAGACGAGCAACCTGATTCAGTACATCTATGAGGAAGAGCAGGGCTCTTACCTTGTCGGTGTGGCGGCTGCCATGCAGGCAAAGGCTGACGGTATTGAAAATCCGAAGTTCGGCTTCATCGGCGGTGTGCCCGGAGCCACTATCACAAAGTTTGAGGTGGGCTACATTGAGGGTATTCTTTCCGTGTTCCCGTATGCAGAGATCCGCGATTACTACGCCAACAGCTGGGGCGCTCCGGAGCTCGCGAAGACGCAGGCCAAGAGCTGGTACGACAGCGGCGTGTACTGCATTTTCAGCGCGGCAGGCGGAACGGGCGGCGGCACGATAGACCAGGCCAGGGAATACCGCAACGCAGGCAGGAACGTATGGGCGATCGGTGTTGACAGCGACCAGTACGAAGACGGAATCTACGCCGGCGGCAAGAGCGCGGTTCTCACGTCAATGCTGAAGAAGGTTGAGATTTCCACAGTTGACGCTTTGAAGAAGGTAAAAGACGGTACTTTCGTAGGCGGCGTTGTGAAGCAGAACCTCTTTAATAACGGTGTGGACTATTCGACGGCCAATGCTGAGCTCTCAGATGAGGCAAAGGCTGCGGTTGAGCAGGCGAAGGCGGACATCCTCGCCGGTAAGATTACCGTTCCTAAGACGGTGAAGGAGCTCATGGAGCGGCATCCGGCGCTCGGGAAGCTCAACGCCATCGACGACTGATTCCGTATGGATGAGAGTCTCTCGAGACCGCCCTCCGGCGTCTCCCGGCGAGGAGTTCTTGAGACTCGTACGGATTAGTTTCAGTTTTTTTCGGACACATCCCGCCTGTCGGGGTGTGTCTATATAACAACTGAATCTAGGCTTTGCCTTGTTATGGAGTCAGCATGAGTGAAAGCACAAACGGATATGCGATCCAGATGCTGGGGGTGACGAAAACCTTTCCAGGAATTATCGCAAACGACAATGTAACCTTGGAAGTCAAGGAAAACGAGGTGCATGCGATTCTCGGGGAGAACGGAGCGGGGAAAAGCACCCTGATGTCTGTCCTCTTCGGCTCCTATGCGCCGGACGGGGGAAAGATCCTCATTCATGGCAGGGAAGTCAAAATTTCAAATCCCAATGTCGCGACTTCTCTCGGGATTGGAATGGTTCATCAGCATTTCAAGCTGGTTCATAACTATACCGTGACAGAGAACATCGTTCTTGGACGTGAGCCGAAGAAGGGACTCGTGCTTTCTCTGGGTGAAGCGGAGAAGAAGGTTGCCGCGCTTTCCGACAAGTATGGTCTCCAGGTGGATCCGAAAGCGAAGATCGAGGACATAACGGTCGGGCAACAGCAGAGAGTCGAAATTCTGAAAACCCTGTATTCCGACTCCGACATCATAATTCTTGATGAGCCGTCCGCCGTGCTTACCCCGCAGGAGATAGATGAGCTACTCGACATCATCCGACTTCTGCAAAAAGAGGGGAAGACGATTGTCATAATCACCCATAAGCTCAACGAGATCAAGGCTGTTGCGAACCGCTGCACAATCCTCCGCAGGGGAAAGTCTGTGGGCTGCATAGACATCACCCCAGAGACGAGCGAACAGGAGCTGGCAACGCTGATGGTGGGTCGCCCCGTCAAGTTCGACGTTGACAAGAAGCCGTTCAATCCCGGCAGGAAGATTCTTGAAATAAAAGACATTTCCGTGAACAACGCCCTTGGTGTGGAAAAGGTTCACGATTTCAGCCTCGACATCCATGCGGGCGAGATTGTGGGAATCGCGGGAGTGGACGGGAACGGTCAGACAGAGCTCCTGTATGCGCTCTCCGGGCTTTCTCCCATCACAAAGGGGCAGATTCTTCTCAACGGCGAGGATATCTCCAGAAAATCCATACGCCAGCGCGTGGAGTTGGGGCTTGGGCACATCCCTGAGGATCGCCACAAGCACGGCATGGTCGGAGGCCTTACAATCGCCGAAAACACCGTTCTGAAGGATTTTTATACAAATAAGTATACCGGTAAATTCGGCGTTCTTAAAAACGACGAAATCTACAAGAATTCCGATGCTCTCATAGAGCAGTTTGATGTCCGTTCCGGTCAGGGATCGGTGACTCCCGCCGGCAGCCTGTCCGGCGGAAACCAGCAGAAGGTCATCATCGCACGGGAAATTTCTCTTTCACCGGACGCACTCCTTGTGGCACAGCCGACGCGAGGCTTGGATGTCGGAGCCATCGAGTACATACGAAAGCGTATCATTGCCGAGCGCGAGAAAGGCAAGGCTATACTCCTTGTCAGTTTTGAGCTTGACGAGATCATGAGTCTTTGCGATCGTATAGCGGCAATAAGCAAGGGATCGATTGTCGGCATATTCGGCGAGGGTGAGAAGACCGCATCCGAAATTGGCCTGATGATGGCGGGAGTCAAGTCCTCGGCAAAGGGAGCAGGCAGACCGGGTTCCGCTGCTGCTTCGGATTCTGGCACGGACAGGTAGGAGGAGGCGAGAGAATGAGTGGCAATAGAAACAAGGAAAAAAAGACCTCCTTCATTGATTGGTTCCTTTCGAGCGACAAGCGTCGCCGTCGTTCTGTTGGGAATACTTGTGGGGACGGTAATCGTCGCATGCGTCGGCAAGAATCCGGCGAATCTTTTCAAAGCAATCTGGCAGAGCTTTGTCGGTCAGTATAACCGGGGAATGGGGCGTTGGAGCTTCTCTCCGCTTGGAAACACACTTACATACGCAATCCCGTATGTTCTTTGCGGACTTTCCATGGGTTTTGCCAACCGCGTGGGCATGTTCAACATCGGAGCGGAGGGACAGTACATGATGGGAATGCTTGCCGCGCATGCGGTGGCGGTGTGTGTTCCGTCATTCCCGGGTCAGTGGCTCCTTTGCATAGCGTTTGCCATAGTCGCCGGAGCGATATGGGGCGGCATCGTCGGTGTATTGAAGGCTCGGTTCAAAATCTCCGAGGTTGTCGCAACGATAATGCTTAACTACATCGCGCTGTATCTGTACAGGCTTGTTGCTCTGTACATCCTGCCGGAGGGAATTTCAAACAAGACTTATCAGACGGCGCCTCTTGCCACGGGCTCACTTCTTCGCGGTATCGGAATAAGCGTCAGGAACGGAGTCGTTGTCCTGGGAGATTTCCAGCTGAATATAGGCTTCGTGTTCATGCTGATTGCTGTTGTCGCGTTCTGGTTCATCATGGAGAAGACAAGGCTCGGTTTCAGCCTCCGTGCCACCGGTTTCAACAAGGAAGCGGCTCGCTGCTCGGGCATAAACGACACGAGCGCGATCTCTACCGCCATGGCGATATCCGGAGCGTTTGCGGGGCTTGCCGGCGCGTGCGTCCTGTTGGGTTCTCTCAGATTCGGAAGAATCATCCAGAGTCAGGACAACTACGGCTTCATGGGAATCGCGGTGGCTCTTGTCGGCAACAGCAAGGCCTTGGGAACGCTTATCGCGGGTATCCTGTTCGGAGCGCTTAGGAGCGCCTACAGCCTCATGCAGTTCATGAACATCCCGCGCGAGGTTGTAAATATCATTGAGGGCTTGATCGTTATCTTCATTGCCCTCCGCTCCGGTCTTGAGATTGTCAAGGCCTACAGGGCGAAGCAGCTTCTGAAGAAGGAGGCAAGGTAATGAACATTCTTTCAATGATTCCCACAATAATGATGGTTGTCGCACCGATTCTCATCACGGCGG
>CAMKPI010000070.1 GCA_946414625.1 uncultured Spirochaetaceae bacterium
CTCGTAGTCCGGGTAGTCGTGGAATACCGGACAGCCGAGGATGTGACGGACACACGACCTATCACATCCTCGGCTGTCCGGTATTCCACGACTACCCGGACTACGAGACCGTGGAGCTTGTGGAGATCGGGCCGGAAGAGTACACGGACGTGATGGCGGACATCATCGCGGAGCGGGCCAAGGAGGGGGAGGAGATCCCCGAGGACACTCCGGACGAGCCGGAAGCGGAAGCGAAGACGCGGCTGCGGATCTTAGAAGAGACGATCGCGGGTTTGCGTCAGGAAAACGAGATGCTGGTGGAGTGCATTCTCGAAATGTCGGAGATCGTTTATGGCGGCGATTTATAAGCTGCTGTTGCGAATACTTTACGGTAAGGGGGGTGAGGACATGATGGCCATGCTTTGGTGTCAGCAGATCATGCTTGGGAAGAAAACTTTCTCTCAGGTTCCTGCGAAGCTGAAGGATCAGGTCCGGGAGCTGTTGATCGATTCCGGATGCGAAGATCTGATCGAGGAGTAAGGAAGGAGGCGCGGGGTGAATTTGCTGGAGCTCATTGACCGTCTTTGCGCGGTCACGGAGGAGATGGCGCGGATCATCCGGGAGCAGTCCTTCTTCATCGAGAACTGCCTTTCCGTGGACGCCGCCGCCAAAGAACATTTTGCCGCCCTGCGCAGACCGGTCCAAGCGGAGCTTGATCTTCTGGAGGTCAGGCTCCGCCCGATCCACAACACGGGCGGCGACGCCGGAAAGGAGAGCGAGGGGTATGACGAGCTGGTTTTACAAACTGCTGGACCGGATATTCGGGAGGCAGATCGAAAAGCTGATGGAACGGAGGACAGAGGGAATTGACCGGACGTGAGTTTTGGGTCCTTGTCCTGACCGCGGTAGTTTCCGCCATTCTCGGCGGAGGCGGCATCGTAGGCATTGTGTTCCATTTTGTGAAGCGATACTTTGAAAACAAGCTGGCCGCGGAAGACAGGAAGGCAGCGGAGGCAAAGGAGTACCGGCAGAGGAAAGCGGCCTGCGAGGAGCGCATGACGCACGCTCTCGGACGATGGGTCTTCTGGATGAACCGCTGGGTCGAAACAGGGGATCACAACGGGGAACTGCGGGAAGCCTTCGAGGAATTTGAGCGGGCGGAGAAGGACAAAAAAGAGCTTGAGCGGGAGATCGTGGTCAAGTTCGAGCAGCAGAAAAAGGGGTGAGGTCATGGGGACACTGAGACTGCCCTACAACGGGCGCGTGAAGCTGGAATCCCCCTTCGGCAACCGGATCCTGAACGGCGTCCCCGGCTGGCACGCGGGGATCGATCTTGTGGGACTGGACGAGAAGATCATCCGGGCTCCCTGCGACGGCGTGATCGGCGTCTCCACGATGATTCCGCGGGAAAGCGACAAGACGCTGACGTGGCAGTGGGGAAAATACGTCCGGCTCGACTGTGCGGACGGGATGAAGATATACATGTGCCACATGGAACAGCGGCTTGTCTCGGCGGGGCAGACCGTCAAGGCGGGGGACGTGCTCGGTGTAGAGGGCAACACCGGTTATAGCTTCGGTTCGCACTGCCATTTCGAGGTGCGGCCCGCGGGGATGTCCTCCGGGGTGGATCCGACTTCGTATCTCGGGATCCGGAACGCGGTCGGGATCTACGAGAACCCGAAAACCGTTGCGGTTTCCTCCTCTTCGGGGACGCCGGGGGACGGGAACGTGCCGCACGAGTGGGCGAAAAAGTATGTGGAATGGGCGATTGCGAAGGGCATTCTGCGGGGAGACTCCGCTGCGAAGCCGAACTACCGTCTGAACGACGGGGTGACGCGGGAGGAATACTGCGTGATGCTGGGGCGGTTTGCGGAGGTGCTGGATGAACTCTACTCGTCAGATTAAGCGGCTGGCCCGCGCCCGGAGGATGGCCCGGTTCAAACGCAAGTGGGGGGAAACCTACACAAAGCGGATCACGACGTTTATCATGGTGAACGCGGTGCTTTGGGTCTGGTGCTCCTACTGTCTCGCGCTCCTCGGGCGGTACGAGATCGCGCAGTCTCTCAGCCAGACGGCGATCACGGCCATTCTCGGCGTTGTCATCACGAACGGTGCGAAGAGTGTGACGGAGAACGTCTCGAAGAACGGATATGTGGGGAAGATTGCGGGCGACGGCGGGAAAGGTCTGACGAAGCGTCCGCGGATCTTTGACATGGACGACGACAAAGCCGCGTAAGGCGGCGGAAAGGACAGAGCTATGAGTCTGTACGACGCGTTGGGGATCTTAGCGGTCGTGCTGTGGGTGGTTTTCCTCGTGGTGTCCCTTTACTACAAGGCGAAGGGAAACGCGGTGGAGATGATCGCCGAGCTGATCGCTCTTGCCGAGCAGGAGGCGGACAAGACCGGTCCGGAGAAAATGGACATGGTTGTGAGCTGGCTATACGACTACATACCGGCGGCGTTCCGGGGGATACTCTCAAAGGAAGCTCTCCGCGAAATTGCGCAGGGGGTCTTCAACTGGACGAGAAGGTACGCGATGGAATATCTGGAGGGCAAGAAGAAGCCGCCCGATGACCCATTGTTCCGGGAATACGAGATTCCGGAGGGGGATCCGGGAGACGACGGAAAATAAAAAACGGCGGCTCGGTCGTGTCATATACCGGGCCGTCGTGTCATATGGCGTGTCACATGAGGTTGGAAAATCTTCCTTTCGGAGAGGGAGATTTCCGGTTTTTCGGGCTGAAATTCGTTAGAATTACATAAAACAAGCGCGGTTTTTGGTGTGGATTTGTGTGAAATCTGTACCAAACCGCGCTTGTTTTCTTCTCTGAGTGACTGGACTTGAACAAGTCAAATTAAAGCGCGGAAATGGCTTCTTTATTAGGGTTCAGAGGGGACGGGATCGGGCGTGTCATATTCCGTGTCATATGCCTTTTTCATGGTGTCGAAATGGTGGTTGACCTCGGATGTGATCTCCTTGTCCTTCTCGGTTACGATGTGTCCGTACACCTGACGGAGCATATTTGTGGTGCTGTGGCCGAGGCGGGATATAATATACTGGTCGGGGCAGCCCAGGGAGATCAAGAGGCTTGCGTAGTAATGGCGAAGGTTATGGAAATGCAGATCTTCGAGACCGTGCGCGTCGGCGACGCGGCGGAAACGGGACGTCATGACGGCGGCGCTGACCGGAACATAGTCTTCCGGAAGGTTCTGGATCTTCTCCATCACCCACTCCGGGCAGTCCACCCAGCGGGTAGAGCGTTCCGTCTTAGCTCCTTCGATGGAGAACCAGTTTCCGTCCGAATCGTGCTGCATGGAGCGGTGGACGCGGATGCGGTTATTCTTATAGTCAAAGTCTTTTTTGAAATCAAGGGCGGCGATCTCTCCGCGCCTCATGCCGGTGGTCGCGGCGATCAGCACGGGGATCTCCAGACGCTTGCCCTCCAGATCCGCCAGCAGTTCGAGGAGTTGATCGTCGGAAGGAATGTTCATTTCCTTCGGAACCTTTGCGGGAAGGTTGACGTCTGCATTCCACTCCGGGACGACCGCGTGGATCGAGGTGGTGACAAGTCCCCACGCATTGCGAACGGACTTCGGGGCGAGGCGTCTTGCTTCACGGTTGATCTCCTGCTGGCAGACGGAGGTGGTGAGGTCGCGGATCTTGACGCCGTTCAGCTTTTGCATATACCGGCGGGCGTATCCTTCGTACTCCCGGATCGTCTTCGGCTTCAGGGTGAAGCGGTTGGATTCGATGTAGGAGGCGATGGCTTCTCCGACGGTCATTTGGCCGGGGTTCCTTTTGGTGCGGATGCCGCTTTCAAGCTCGCGGGAGCGTTCGAGAGCGCGGTACTCCGCTTCTTTTTTTGTCGCTTCGGTGAAGGACTCATAGACGGCTTTGCCGTTCTCGTCTCTTCCGACGAACAGACGGCAGCGCCAGTTTCCGGAGGGGAGTTGTTTTGCGGTAGGCATTGTGGTTTATTCTCCTTTCGGTATCGTGACACGCCAAAAGGTGAACATGATGGGTAAATCACATTGACATTTTGCGGGAAGTGTGGTACAATAAGGCAAAGGAACAAGGTCGGCGGGCGTTCGTGGGGTCTCCCCTATGCGTTACACCTTCCGGAACTGACGGTTCCGGCTTGGCTCGGCGTTATCTGCGTGAGACTTTCACCGAATTAACCCGCTGTGTCGATCCGCATCACTGCGGAAGGCGGCGATTTGAGGTTCACCGTATAGACCGGAAACGAGCTGCGCCTCCTTAAGAGCGCGGGAATAAGTGGAGAGTTGGCCGGAAACACCGGCAAAGAGATCAGTCAGCGTATAAGCCTCCTTCACAGTCTTTTCAGCGTATTCAACGGCGGTGATTTCCTCTTCGCTCATCGTAACGGTGAGCGCGTCGGGCATCATGCTCTCGATATGGGTTGCTTCGGCGATGTAGTTCAGACTCGTTCCGGTCACATCCAAAATGTTACCGTCGGGCTTTTTATCCCGGCTTCTGCACGTTGCCGCGCAGGTCAGCATATGTCTTCGGCCTTGTTCTTTTCTTCAACCCTCGGAGCGATCCGGGGGTTATTCTTTAAGCTGCGGATGAATCCACAGATCATCTACATAGTCAGAGAGGGTGATTTCCGGGAAGTTTCCGGCTTTTATCAGATCTATGGCGGATTTCGAGACAACGAAGAACACCACTGTTGTCGTTCCGCCGTCCGTGGTTGACATAATGGCGGTATAATTGATCGTGGTATAGGCGTCCGCTCCTTGATTCTGGATCATGTCACAGACGTTGAAATAGTTCTGATTAACGGTGGAGCTACCGGACAAAATCCAATCAATCTTTACGGTTATATCCAGCGTGGAGCCGAACGCCTCGGCCTTTGAGAGTTTCCCGAATTTCGGCTTCAGATTGTCGGGATTTGCAGTGTCATATCCCGCGGCGGAGCGTACCGTTTCATAATTCATACCAACAAATCCATACGCGAGAAAAGCATCGTCTTTTGTGGTGCTAAACTTTTTCGATACTTTTGACAGCACTTCATCGTCAGAAGCGGACGGAGAGGCTGAAAATTCGGTTTCGATCGCGTTATAGATATTCAAAAGAGCATATGCAGAATACTCCTTAAGTTCAGGCCACTCTTTGATCGCTTGTTCGAAATCACGACGAGCAACCTGACCCGCCGAGCTGACTTTAGGAGGTGCACTTGGTTGAACTGTCATGCCCGCGAGGACGGAGTTACCGCACCGTTCACAGATTCCGTCCGTACAGGTATGCCCGAGCTTTTCAACCACGGTTGGACTTGACAGGATAAAGCCGCAGGCAGAGCATTTCGAGCCTCCGGTATGACCGTCCTTGTCGCAGGTCGGTTCAGCGTCCGGAATGGGAACGGGACTATGGACGTGCTCGGTCTCTTCCGTATTTGCGCGGATATCTCCGCCGTTCGCGGAGGAAGTGTCGGCTACGGACGGGGAAAAACCGGAAGCTGAAGATGTTGACACCGTGTTTTCGGAAGAATCAGATGAATCGGAATAGTTGCTTATAGAGGTAGAAGAAACGAAATTGATTATGGAAACAATCGCAACAATCAAGATAACGACAAAAAGCGGATGCCCTATAATTCGGGCGGCGCGCGATGGCATTGATTTGTTTGGCTTCATTATTTCCCCCCACAACAATCTTTATATTCAATTTTATAATAGCACCATACACCGTTTTCTGGTCTGAGAGTTGCGCTTAGACTGAGGACGGTGTTTCTTTTTCCATGCGACGGAGTTCTTCGATCAGGGAGAGGGCAGGATCGACGTCCGGTTTTTCCGGCACTTCTGGGAGGCGGAGGAGCAGACGGATATTGTTTTGCGTTTCTGGAGAGGCATGATGAAAGGCAATCAAAAGTGTCAAGTCATCAGCCGGGATAGTCCCGCCATTCTTGCGGACGGATGAGTCATGGTCGAGAAGATAATCCAACGAGACTTTGAAATAATCGGCAATACGAATAAGGGTGTCTATGGGAGGGTTCTTTCTGAAACCGCTCTCCCAGTTGCCGACAGAGCCTTGTGCAACCCCTAAAATGTCTGCGAGCTGTTTTTGCGACAGCCCATGTTTGTTCCTTAGTTCAGCAAGACGGTCAGAAAACATCTATCATTCCCCCTTTCGTCATTCTGTTAAAAATAATATCACAGAACGTGAGCAAATGCAAGGAGATTTGTGATAGTTTACAAAAAATCACTTTCAGTGATTGCAAGCTTGACAACGAACACGAAAAGTGATAGAATTATCACGAAACGAAATCAAGGAGGGAGCGATATGATAAGAATCAGAGAGTTTAGGAAAGCGCTGAATATGACCACGGCTCAACTCGGCAGCCTTGTGGGGGTTGTCCCTTCAGCAATCACAAATTGGGAAACTGGTTTTCGCCGTCCGGATGTTGATATGCTGGTGAAGCTGGCGCGGGTGCTGGGATGCACTCCGAACGACATTCTCGGGTTTGAGGAAGACAAGCCCGCGCAGGACGAAGTGACGGAGAGGGAGGTTCCCGCGTGCGTGAGGGCGACGGTCGAAGTTTCCGCGGATCGTTCCGGAAACGCGAACACCGGAAGAACGGACTTCGCGGAGATCGCCAAACGGCGGGTCGAGGAGGCAGGGAGGACGGTATGAAGGAAAAGAAAAAGGCCCTCGGGGAGAGGGCGGAGAGCCAGAGCAACAGTCTTATCGATGCGAAGGTCAGAGAATATCGAGAGGAAAAACGGCGGGATTTCTGGAAGGAAATCGGGAGAAGCGCACTTGCCGCGCTGGTTTCCTCCCTCGCAACAATGCTTGTCCTGTATCTCACAGGCAACCTGATATAAGCCATTTGATAAGAAGCGTCAAAAGGGTTGTTATAACGGAGACGGCGACGGGAGCAAGAACGGAATTTTTGAAGGAACGCCAAGCCTCCTGCCGCGACAACTCGCCGGTATGATACCCGCGGTGGCGAACAAGGATCTTATGAGGAACAGGACGATCAAGCTCCGGCGAAACGGTGAGAAGGGAATCGTCCGCAAGATCCCGGATAACTTCGAGAGTCTTCACTTTATCAAAGGGGGAGTAATCCGTGCGCTCTTTTCCGGTATGGTCGGATGCCTGAAAAACCGCTTTGGATTCACCGTTGATTTTCCGAACGTCGTATTCGATGGGGTGGGATTCGTCGGGCTGAACCTGCACGAGAATTTTCAGCAGTTTCTTTTCATCGCTTGTCATGAAGAAAACCTCCTTTCGGTTTTTCCTCATGATAGCACGGATCAGAGTTTAAGTCAAGGAGGACGGTATGACAAGAATGGATCTTATCAGAAAAAGAAAAGACTGCGGCAGGACGCAGAGCGAGGTCGCGGAAGGCTGCGGGATGTCTCGACAGTACTACTCCTTCATTGAGAGCGGGAAGCGCAACATTTCAGTCAAGGCGGCAAAGAAGCTCGCGGCCTATTACGGCTTCGACTGGAAGGAGCTGTTCGAGGAAGAAGAAAAAAGCCCGTGAGGGCTTCGGAGGTTTGCCGGATATGTTCCAGCGGTCCGGATACGGCGGCGGGACGGCGGGCGTTCGTGGGGTCTCCCCTATGCGTTACACCTTCCGGGAATGGCAGTTCCCGGCTTGGCTCGGCGTGATCCGCGAGGGACTTTCACCGAATTAACCCGCTGTGTCGATCCGCATTACTGCGGAAGGCGGCGATTTAAGGTTCACCGTAAAGGTCTGTCGCAAGTTTGGATTGGCGAGAAAGAGAAGCGTAATCCTCAAGACTCATGCCAATGCCGGTAAAGATGTCGCGCATAGTCAAGTTCTCCTTCTCAATCTGGCTGATCTGGTTTTCATTATCGCGGGTCATGGAGATCATTTGGTCGTCGGGCATTCTTTCGAAGGGAAGGTCACAGTCGGCGATGATGGACGCACTTGCGGAGACCGCATCCGCTCTGTTATCGTCGGGCTTTTTATCCCGGCTTCTGCACGTTGCCGCGCAGGTCAGCATATGTCTTC
>CAMKPI010000071.1 GCA_946414625.1 uncultured Spirochaetaceae bacterium
GCTTCCATAATCCCCCACTGCCGCTTTGAAAATGCAGATGAATTTGCAGAAAAAGGGCGAAGCAAGACGCGTCTGGAGGTTTGCAAGGATGTGTGACAGTATAGGGAGTCCAACGACCAGGAAGAGCGCCAGGTATTTGATTTTTTTCAACAGCCTGTCTCTTTCGTCCGGGACTTTGATTTTTCTGGATGGAATTTTGTACAGAAGGTCCTGCAGGAAGCCGAAAGGGCATACAAAGCCGCATACGAATCGTCCGAGGAGGATTCCGAACAGCGAGATCGTGCCAGCGACATAGAACAGCCCCATGAAACCATCCGAGAGTAGGGCGTTTTGCAGCGCCCCAATCGGGCATGAGAGCGTTGCGGCGGGGCAGGAATAGCAGTTCAAAACCGGAACACAGAATTTTTTCAGCTTACCACGGTAAATCCTGCCCTTTGCGAAGCCTGCCGCGTAGCCGTTTATGAGTGCTGCGAAGAGAAGCTGAACCATGGTGCGGAGGGAATTTTTCGGCTTTCTGGTTGTTTTCATTGAAGCCATATGCGTCTTTTGTGTTTTTTTGCGATTAGGCTAGGCCTATGCATTCGAGGCAGATTCTGGAGCCCTTCTCGAACACCGCTTTCATGTCGCCCCGCGCGGCGCCCGCAGCAATCATGGCAACGCTTAGAGCAAGAATCATTACGGAAACAATTTTTCTCTTCATGTCTGAGCCTTATTTGCGACAGGTCTTATGCCTTCGCGAAGCGGTTGTAAATCAGCTCTCTATCTAGTTTTAGGAAAAGCTTATTCGCAGCTGGTTTCATGCTTTTGTGGTGCGGACCTGCCACTTCTGCGGCGGTTATCCGATTTCCAGCGGATAATATTAGTCGGTTTTGATTCGACCACGTGCGACAACAGATGGGACTCTCTAAGGACGCGCTATTGCATCCAGTCGGTTTTGATTCGACCATGTGCGACAACTGCAGTAGCCCGCGGTAGCCCAATTGCATCTGACTTCCGGTCTGTGTTGCGTGTAGATGCAGCCCGACTATGCCAACCCGTCAGTCTGTGTTGTATGCTGATGTAGCCCAACAATGTCAAAATTCCGGTCTGTGTTGCGTGCAGAGGTAGCCAGACTATGCCAAACAGCCGGTCTGCGTTTCGTGCATAGGTAGCCAGAGCTGTACAGATTCCAATTCGCGCATCTGTCCCGGCAGCCTGAAAGAGATTCACCTCTCAAGGAGATTGGATATCCTTTCCAGGAAAAACTTTTCCGGATCTCTCGGCGCACCTACAACAGCATCCAGAAGCACACCGTTTCCACCCACGAAGAGCGTGTCTGGTATCGCCTCAGTGTTGAAAAAGCTGTCGAAATTCTCGCCGGGGAAATAAACCGGATATGTGACGCCGAACTTGTTCAGCTTGCCTTGCAGCTGCAGCGGAGTCATTCCCATGTCGAAGCTGACCCCGATGAGCGCGACACTCTCAGGCAGATTGCCGTGCATAGAAACAAGAGAGGGAATCTCCGCCATGCAAGGAGGACACCATGTGGCAAAGCAGTTGACAACTACAATGTCGTTCCCTTCGCACAGTTCTTTGCCAGACACCTTTTTACCGTTCATGTCTGTGAAGACGAGGCTGTAAAAGGGGTGCCCCGCGTTCTCTCCAGTGACTTCTGTTTCTGCTTCGTGGGTCTTCCCGTCAGGAATGGTTTTATTTGACGCGGAACCTTCGGTTTTTGGTTTTTCTTTCCATCCCAGGGAGAAAACGACGGAAAACGAAAGAATCATGAATGCTGCGGCAAGAAAGTTTTTTTTCATCTTGTAAACCTCTGTTTTGCGGCGAGTAGTGTCATGCCTCTCTTCCGAGCGCGAACGCTCTTCTGTTTATTTCCAGAAATTTCGGTGGAACTGTTTCTTCTATCGCTTTTTCCCAGAGTGACCTTTCAAACCGGAAAAGCCTTGACAGTCTTCCCAGCAGTACAAGGTTAACACACTTGCTGCTTCCGGCCTTGTTCGCAAGGGAAAGCGCATCGAAGGCGTCCACGTTGAATCCCGCCCGCCGAAGGTCTGTGATGATGTTCTCAGGATAAGAAGCCGTCCCGGTTATCACAGGCATCGGGTTAATCTCCTGAGTATTTGTGACAATCACGCCGTCCGGGGCGACATATTCCGCATACCTCGCGGCTTCCAGGGCTTCGAATGAAAGTACAATGTCCGCGCCGCCCTTGTCCACTATCGGGGAGTATACTTTTCCGCGGTTGTATCTGACGTATGTCACAACGCTGCCTCCGCGCTGGCTCATGCCGTGCACCTCGGAGAGTTTCACGTCGTAGCCGGAGGAGAGCAGGATCGAGCCGAGAATGCGGCTGGACAGCAGAGTGCCCTGTCCTCCGACACCAACGATCATGATGTTGCCTTTGTCTTCTGTAATCATCTCTCTTCCCTCCGACCCTCTGGATCAGCGTTTTTTGCGGCGCATCCGATTGCTCCGACCTTGCAAAGCCCTGCGCAAATCCCGCATCCTGTGCACTGGGTTTCGTCGATCACCGCTTTGCCTTCTTTGAAGCTTATCGCCGGACAGCCTATCTGCATGCAGGATTTGCAGCCTATGCACCGACGAGCATCCACATGGATCGGACCCGGGTGCTTCACCGATTTTAGTAGCGCGCATGGACGGCGGGAGATGAGAACTGATACCCCTTCAAGTCCGTCCGCTGTGAGGCTCTTCACTGCCGCGTCGCATTCGGCTATGTTGTACGGATCCACAACTAGAACCCTGGCTGCTCCGACGCTCCGGCAGAGTTCCTCCAGGTTGATTTTCGCGCAAGGGTCGCCCTTCAGGTTGAATCCTGTTGTGGGGTTCTGCTGGTGGCCTGTCATGCCCGTGGTGGAGTTGTCCAGGATCACGATGAGTGAATCTGATTCGTTGTAAATCGCATTTATCAATCCCGTGACGCCGCTGTGCATGAATGTCGAGTCTCCGATGACTGCGGCGGTTTTCAGCCTTGCGGTGCCGTCAGCGGTTCTTGCGTTCCCGGCTTCGTCGGTTAGAGAGCGCGCCTTGTTGAAGCCGTGCAGTGCCGAGACGGAGGCTCCCATGCAGATTGTGGTGTCAATCGCAGACAGGGGCGGAACGGCTCCGAGAGTATAGCATCCGATATCACCCAGGACGGTGAGGCGGTTCTTTTTCAGAACGTGGTAGATCCCCCTGTGTGGACAGCCGGCGCACATGACGGGAGGACGGGCGGGGATTTCGGCATTTATCGTTTTCGTCCGGACGGAGATGCCTCTTCCCATGGCTTCGGCGAACTTCCCCTCGATGTAGTTCTGGGAGAATTCACCGATGTTTGTGAAGAGATCCTTTCCTGTCACGTCGAGCCCGAGGCTTTTGCAGTGCGTCTCAATAAAAGGATCCAGCTCCTCGACTACAAAAACACGTCCAACGCTTTTGGCAAAATCCAGGATTTTGCGTTTCGGCATGGGCCAGACCGTGCCCAGTTTCAGGACGGGGTATTCGTCGCCGAAGACTTCCTTGATGTAGTTATAGCACGTGCCGCTCGTGATGACGCCTATTGAGCGGTCGCGTCCTTCATCTGTCCGGTTGAGCGTGGAGGTCTCGGCAAAGACCTCAAGCGCTGATGTGCGCTCTTCCACAACGGGGTGGCGCTTTTTTGCCATGCCGGGCATCATCACGTATTTCTGGAAGTTTTTTTCATACGGTTTTGGAGGGGGAGTCTCGCGGTCACAGATCTCCACGGGGTTCTGACAGTGGGCGATTCGTGTGCACATTCGCACCAGAACCGGTGTGTCGTATTCTTCCGAAATTTCGTATGCCGCTTTTACGAAGTCTTTGGCTTCGGAGGAGTCTGACGGCTCCAGCATAGGGATTTTAGACGCGCGTGCGTAGTGCCTTGAGTCCTGCTCGTTCTGGGATGAATGCATAGCCGGGTCGTCTGCCACCGCTATGACCATGCCTCCGCTGACACCGGTATACGAGATTGTGAAGAGCGGATCCGCCGCCACATTGAGCCCCACATGCTTCATGCCACAGAAGCTCCGGAGCCCCGCCAGGGAAGCGCCGAAAGCCGATTCCATCGCAACTTTCTCGTTTGGTGCCCATTCGGCGTAGATTTCCTTGTATTTGGCGCCGAACTCTGTGATCTCAGTGCTGGGTGTGCCGGGATACGAGGAGATGAACGAGCACCCGGCTTCCCAGAGCCCACGTGCAAATGCCTCGTTGCCTAACATCAGTTTCTTCATTTTTTCGTCCTCTTGTTTTGCAAAGCCTAAAGTGAACGGAGCGTTCTGTCTATTATATACGCGCCATATGAACCGTCACGGTCAATATATTCTGTGTCGCAGCCGTCTGTTCACGGGCGGATACAAGCACTTTATCAGGCGTTTTATACGAACCTCTGTGAGCGATAAAGCCTATGCCGCAACCATCTGACTGCGGACAGATGGAATCGCTATATGAACCGTCACGGTCGATATTATCTTTGTCGCAGCCGCCTGTCCACGGGCGGATACAAGCACTTTATCAGGCGTTTTATACGAACCTCTGTGAGCGATAAAGCTTATGCCGCAACCATCTGACTGCGGACAGATGGAATCGCCATATGAACCGTCACGGCGATATTATCTTTGTCGCAGCCGCCGTGTATGACGCAAATATGCCGCGCCACGAGGCGAACGGGTTCGTGAAACGTATGGCGCGTACGGTTTACACAAATTCCGCGTTATGCGGCGCCGGACGCCGTGATTTCGTCACCGCAAGGTTGACGAACTGTGTCATGCCGCCCGTGTTATGCGGCGCCGGACACCGTGATTTCGTCGCCGCAAGGTTGACGAACTGTGTCAGTCTGCCTGTGTTATGCGGCGCCGGACGCCGTCAGTTCGTCACCTGTGCTTCCACAAGCCGCCCTCCGCAGTATTTTTCGCGGAGCACCGGCTTTTCGATCTTTCCTGTTGGGTTGCGCGGTACATCGGCAAAAATCACCCGTCTCGGGCGTTTGTATCGGGGAAGTGCCTCGCAGAATGCGTCCACTTCCTCCTCGGTGAGAGTCTCGCCCTCCTTCACAGAGATGATGGCGGCCGCAATTTCTCCGAGTCTCTTGTCCGGCAGTCCTATGACAGCGACGTCTTTGATTTTCGGGTTGGACCTGAGGTAGTCCTCAATCTGGACCGGATACAGGTTCTCGCCGCCTGTGATGATCACATCTTTTTTTCTGTCGACAAGCCAGATGAAGCCGTCTTCATCTTCGCGGGCCATGTCCCCGGTGTACAGCCAGCCGTCGCCGGGGAGGATTTCCGCTGTTGCTTCAGGATTTTTATAGTAACAGACCATCACCCCGGGACCCTTGACGGCAAGCTCGCCCACTTCTCCGCGCTTTACCGGAGAACCCGACTCATCTATGATTTTTGTTTCCCAAAGATAGCCGGCTCGGCCTATTGCGCCGACTTTTTCGGTGTTCTCAACACCCAGGTGCACACAGCCCGGTCCTATCGACTCGGAGAGTCCGTAGTTGGTGTCGTACTTGTGGTGCGGGAATACGGAGAGCCATCTCTTGATGAGGCTCGGCGGCACCGGCTGCGCTCCTATGTGCATGAGGCGCCACTGATCCAGGAGATAGTCGGATAGTTTCAGCGCTCCGCTGTCGATCCTGTCCAGAATGTCCTGTGCCCATGGCACGAGAAGCCAGACTATGGTGCATTTCTCCTCCGTAACCGCGCGGAAAATCCACTCGGGTTTTGTTCCGCGGAGAAGGACAGCGCGGCTGCCGGACGCAAGGCTTCCGAACCAGTGCATCTTTGCTCCTGTGTGGTATAGGGGAGGAATGCAGAGGAACACATCGCTGTGAGTCTGACCGTGGTGATGCTGCTCAGTGAGACATGAGCTGTACAGGGCACGGTGCTTGTGTAGGATTGCTTTCGGGAATCCCGTGGTGCCGCTTGAGAAGTAGATGGCCGCGTAGTCGTCTTCGGACAGGGCTACCGGAGGGGCGCTCGATGAGCAGAAATTCATCAGATGAATGCAGTTCTCGGCGTATTCAGGACCGTTTTTGCCTACAAAAAAGTACGATTTGACGCGCGGACTGTTCCGTCTTGCGTCTTCCATGCGCTCGATGAATTCCGGACCGAATACGAGAATCTCTACATCTGCAAGGTCAAGGCAGTATGAGATCTCATCGCTGGAATAGCGGTAATTCATCGGAACCACTATGCACCCGGCCTTGAGAATCCCGAAGTAGATCGGAAGGAATTCCAGGCAGTTCATGAGTAGCATTCCGACCTTTGTACCGCGCGGAACTCCCCGGGACAGAAGCAGATTCGCGAATCGGTTCGCGCGCCTGTCAAAATCCCTCCATGACATTTCCCTGCGGTACGGTGCGTCCGGATTGGCGGCTTCGACAAGAGATGCCTCGCGCCAAGTGGAGGCTTTGTCCCTGTGCTCCGTCGGCGACAGTTCAACAAGAGATATTTCGTCGCCGTAAAGACGGGAATTTCTTTCCAAAAAATCGGTAATAACCATTCGGATTTCCTCACGGAATCGCTGCGGTACAACGGATGCTCTGGGATTTCCGGGATTCGGAATCCTGTACCCGGTCCGCAGCCATAGTCTATATAAGGTTGGTTCGGATTATAGAGCAAAAAGGGATAAATGTCATTATTCGAGTCAGTATCTGTCTTGTCTCGTTGTAAGTATTCTTTTTGTTCGAAGAGGTGGGAAAGTGGGGTGAATATTCAGGGATAGTGCCGCGGGGAAGTGTCAGAGAGCTGTGTTGGAAATAGAAGATCTTCTGAAGGTTTTCGCCCGGTTTGTGTCAGGTTTATATTGATTTGCTGCGTCTGTTTGCTGACGGTTTGCTGACGCGGGTTTTGCGTTCTCGGGGCTGCTTTTGCTGTGCGGCGGTTTTGCGCCCCCGCAGTTCTGTTTGTGTCCCGCGGATTTTCGCTCTTGGGGTTGCTTTTGCTGACCGGTGGTTTTGCCCCCGCTGCTGTGTTTGTGTCCCGCGGATTTGCGCTCTCGTGGCTGTTTTTGCTGACCGGGGGTTTTGCCTTCCCGCAGTTGTGTTTGCACCCCTCCGGTTTTTCGCCCCCGCAGTTCTGTTTGTGTCCCGCGGATTTTGCGTTCTCGGGGCTGCTTTTGCTGTACGCCGGTTGTGCGCTCCCGAAGCTTGGTTTGTTGGCCGCGGAATTTGCGGTTCCCGGAGTAGTCTTCCGTTAATCCGCTGTATCCGTTTTCCCCGGGTTGTTTTCGCTGTTCTCTGATTCCACGCTTCCGGAGCGGAATTCGCTGTCCCATAAATGCTTTTTCAGTCCGTAGTTGATGAGTATCACAGACCAAAGCCGGATGAAGCCCACAACTAGGAGCACCATTGAGAATGTGTATGCCTGTGTCGCCACTTCCGGCACCGCGCGCTCAAGGGCGGTGTTTACCGCGGCTGCAATGCTCAGTGTGACAAGTCCGAGGCTGGCAAGAGATGGACCCACCCAATACTTCCATAGCCGGGTGAGGACGAATTTTACGCAGAAGGCAAAAGTGGCGAGGTTGAAAAGGAGGGCAAACAGTGGAATTATGTAGTTCAGCATGGAAAACCATGTTATCATAAAAAAGCGTTGTAATACAGGGATAGAGCGGATCCCCCGCAGTGATTCTCCCGCTGCCAGGCAGGTGGGATTTTTCAATGCTGAGGATATGATGCGGCGGACCGCCCTGCGGATCCCGCGATACAGCCGTGTCAAAAGGAGTCCTGATGCCTTTTTCAAACAAACTTTCCGATTTCACCCTGAAAGGCCGTGAGAAGTCCCGTGCTGACGGTGTTCGCAGCGCATATTACCGCGACACAACGGCAATCATACATTCCTCTCCTTTCCGCC
>CAMKPI010000072.1 GCA_946414625.1 uncultured Spirochaetaceae bacterium
TCGGCAAGCTCGACCGAGTAATATTCCGCATAACCTTCCAAGACAGATTCGAGAATGATTCCTTCTGCGCCCTCGGAAATGCTTTCTTTGGCGGAGACGACTTTCACGCCGTTCTTCTTTAAGGCGTTCTTCCTTATGAGGGCGCATAAGCCATGCGTCGCTGGCTGTTGACCGCTGGCAAAGAGATGGATCCTGTCCGCATACTGTCTTTGACTGCTTTTGTCCGAGTGGTGGCGGCAATTTGATCGGTACCGATTCCGGCAACCTGTTCTGATGACTTTCGCGTGCCATCGCGGAAGCGAAAGCGGCGAACAATCGAAACCGGACGGCGTATTTTTGAGGAGTAATGGGACTTTGTGAGCAGTGCGTACATCATTCAACTCGTGACCCTGATGAGCATATCACGTACTGCGCAAGGTGCAGGAATCGCGATAAATTTACGCAGCGGACGGATTCTCCGGTAAAAACAGATGTGAAGTCCTCTGGCGACGCCGCCGGGAGGAGTCAGCCGTCTGCGGGCATGCAAAGTTCTGACAGGAAGCCTTTGATCATCCCGAAAAACGGCGCTTCCGGTGCAGCGGGCGGAGGAGCTCTGTCCGGACGCGGTGCCTCTTCCGCGCAGGCGTCTCTCGCGACGGGCGCAATGTCCGGATATCAGATGTATTCTGGCGCGAGCGGTGTTCTGAATGGCATGAGTGCGTCCGGCGTGCCAGGCTCAATGAATATGCAAGGCTCTCCCGGCTTTTCGTCGCAGGGGTTCCCCAACATGTCTTCCATTCAAAGCGGAATGCAGGCTCCGAGCGGGCTCTCCGTCTCTGGGAGCGCGTTCTCCTGGGCAGGGGGCTTTGGACAAGGGGCGTCGCCCGGAGCTGCAGGATTAGGACAGAACCTCGCCGGAGGCTCTGGGGTCTCCCCCGGCACGATGGGAATGCAGCCGAGTCTCGCGAGCACGGGACCTGGAATGCAGGGCGCACAGATAGGCATGTCTCCGCCGGGCGCCGCTGTGGGCAACCCAATGGGGGGCGGAATATTTTCCGCGATGCCTCTTGCGGCGCAGGCGGCGCGGACGGCGCAGGGGATGAACGGCTATCAGGCTTCGCCCCTAGGCTCAGCGCCCGGCGGCGTGCAGCAAGGTTTTCAGGGCATCCCGGTTCAGGCGTCTTCCCCGGAAGGACAGAACACCAATCAGAACTTCGGTCTTCATCCCGCATATGCGGCGATGGCTAACATGACAAGTGCGGCAAAGAATATGAACAATTCAAAAAATAACAGTGAAGACAATTCGGAGATGACTCTTCGGGATAAATTCGCTCTTGTGGCGTTGCAGAACACGAGTCTCAACCTGCCTTATACAAACCCGGCGGATATAGCCCTGGTATGCTATGCGATAGCGGATGCAATGCTTGCCAGGCGGATGATGTGAGGTGATGTGAGCCTAACTGAAGGGGGTTTTTGGCGGACAAGTCCTTGGCGCTTCGCCCTCAGTCTGGCTGTCAGTGCCGGGGAGTCATGCCTAGCCGCATAGCAACCCAGCCACTCTTCCCGAGCTGTCCCTTTCGTTTGGCGGACACTTGCCGCCGGGACTGTTTTGATATGTTCCCCGCGGGGACTCTTCCGGATATGTCAGGGCGTGCATTCTCGTGACCGACCTCTGACGGGCGGACAGAGGGGCAACGAGGGAAACGACTAGCGGTGTAGCAACTCGTAAACAGAAACCCGCCATCGCGAAACCGCTTCACAAGACCGCTGTTTGCAAACAGAGACTCCGCCAGTGGCTCAATAAAGCGTAAACAAAGGTCATAAAAAAGGAAAAAACATGAAAAAAAGGCTTATAACCAGCGCGCTGCCATACGTCAACAACGTGCCGCATCTCGGAAACCTCACACAGGTGCTTTCGGCGGATGTATTCGCACGATTCTGCCGGCTTCGCGGCTATGAGACAATGTATGTGTGCGGCAACGACGAGTACGGAACAACAACCGAGACCCGCGCAGCGCAGGAGGGAGTCTCTCCGAAAGAGCTTTGCGATAAGTACCACGCCATCCACGCCGAAATCTATCGCTGGTTCAACATTGATTTCAATAAGTTCGGACGAACCGCAACCCCTAAACAGACTGAGATAGTGCAGCGAATATTCCTGGAAGCGGACAGAAACGGCTACATCACCGAGCGTGAGACGCAGCAGCTTTACTGTCCGTCCTGCCGGCGTTTTCTTGCGGATCGGTACGTGGAGGGCACATGCCCTCGCTGCGGCTCGTCGGACGCTCGGGGCGACCAGTGCGATTCATGCGGCAGCCTCCTGGACCCGACGGAGCTTTTGGAACCTCGCTGCTCTACATGTGGATCTACGCCTGAGCTGAGGAGGACGCGGCACCTGTATATCGACCTGCCTAAGACCCTGCCAATGCTGGAGAAGTACATCGACGAGGCGTCCGAGCGTGGTTTCTGGGCAAAGAACGCTGTGCAGATGACCCGTTCGTGGATTCGCGACGGACTCATCGAGCGATGTATCACGCGAGACCTGAAGTGGGGCATTCCCGTCCCGAAACCCGGATACGAAGACAAGGTTTTCTACGTTTGGTTCGACGCGCCCATAGGCTATATTTCGATAACCGCAAACCTTGTGGACGACTGGGAGCGCTGGTGGAAGTCCCCGGAAGACACCGAGCTGTTCCAGTTCATAGGCAAGGACAACATTCCTTTCCATACGGTGATCTTCCCCGCGTCGCTTCTCGCCTCCGGGGAAAAGTGGACGATGCTGCACCATATGTCCAGTACGGAGTATCTGAACTACGAGGGAGGGAAGTTCTCGAAGAGCCGCGGCATAGGCATTTTCGGCAACGACGCTCAGTCCACAGGCATTCCGGCGGACGTCTGGCGGTTCTATATGTTCTATAACCGTCCGGAGCGAGGGGATGTGACATTCACCTGGCGCGAGTTCCAAAGCTTTGTAAACGGCGAGCTTGTAGGAAACCTTTCAAACCTTGTGAACCGGGTGCTGACCTTTGTGAAGCGTTATTTTGGCGGTGTTTTGCCGCACGGAGATGTGGACGAGGCATTTATCTCCCAGGTGCGGACCTGCGAAGAGAAGATAACCGATCTGTTGGAACATGCTTCGGAAAGGGACGCGTTCCGTGCTATGTTTGAGCTCTCTGGAATGGGCAACAAGTACTTCCAGGAAAACGAGCCTTGGCGCCTTGTAAAGGAGAATGCGGAGGCAGCGTCATTTGTTCTTCGGACGCTTCTCGTACTGATAAAGGATTTGGGAATCCTTGTCAGCCCGTTCATGCCGGAGACCGGGGCGCGTATTTTGGGCTATCTGGGTCTTGATGGTCTGTTTTGGAACTACAGCGCATCTCCCGGGCTGTGTGACGAAAAGGACCTTGAAAAAGAAGGATCGTTCAACTGGGCGTCTTTGGGAAAAACGGATCTTCAGGCGAAGATCGGCGAGATCGATTACCTTTTCTCTAAGCTCGACGACTCACTTATCGATGCTTTGAGAGAGCGTTTCAGCGGGAGTCAGGCCGAGCGAGCCAAAAGCGTCGAGGCGGCAGCGGACGGGACAAAGCGCGATTCTGGAGAGACCTCCGGCAAGGAAAACTCCAAGGAAAAAATAAAAAAGGAAAAGAATATGCAGAACAATAACAATGTGGTGGATCCAGATCTGCCGTTGCCTGACCGCTTTGCTGCGCGGGTGATACTTAAGGTTGCTAAAATCACAAACGTGGAGAAGCATCCGAACGGCGATATTCTATATATACTCACTCTGGATACAGGTGAGGCTGAGCCGAGAACGATCGTCTCGTCTATTGTCCCGTATTACACGGCGCAAGAGCTTCAGGGGCGGAATATTGTCCTCGTGAGCAACCTGAAGCCCGCCAATTTCCGGGGGGTGAAAAGCCGGGGAATGCTCCTGGCTGTGCAGGATCCTGCCGCACCGGAGCACAGTACGTGCGAGGTGCTTTTTGCAGACGATATTCCTGCGGGAACGGTTCTTGTGCCCGAGGGACGCGCCGCTGCGCCTGCCGATATTCCGTATGTCAAGCCTGACCATTTCTTTGACATGCCTCTTTTCTGTAAGGACGGAGTGCTTTGCATAGAAGGTGTGCCTTTTGTGCCGGAGGGCGAGAAATCAGACGGTATGGAGAAGCCGAAAGTGTGCTCAAAGAAATACCTGAACGGTCCCGTTGGCTGAAAAAAAGTGTCTTGAAGGAAAACGGAAGGGCGGCGCATGGCGCCGCCCTTCCGTTTCATTATTTCTTGTGCGAAGCGTTTTTCTGTTTTTTCCCTTTTCCGCTTCCGCCTCCCGTCTTTTCTTCGGAAAAACACGCGCGGAAAGCGTCTCCGCGTTCGAATTCGTCCGTGAAAAGCTCGAACGCCGAGGAGCCGGGAGACAGGAGAATTGCCTGCTGTTTTTCCGCCGAGCCCTCCTGTTTCAGCGAAGAGCGTGCCTTTCCCTGTGCGGAGCGGACGGCTTTCTTCATATCATCAAAAGGACCTGTATATTTAATTTTTGCTTCGTCCAACGCGGGTATGAGAATCTCTCTCGTGAACGAGCCATCCAAAAGGGTAATTGAAGCAACCGATTTTGCTGCGTCCACAATCGGCACCGGGTTCAGATACTTACCAGAGCCTCCACAGATGAGGTGTATTGGTATTCCAAGCAGGTTGTTCACGGCAAAACCGGTGGAGCGTGGGATTGTCGACGCGCTGTCGTTAATCACGATAAGCCCGTCGTCCGAAGAGACTATCTCATTCCTGTGCGGCACGCCTTTGAATGTGGAGAGGCTTTTGTTCACTGCCGCAGCAGGGAATCCAAGCTGCCGGAGAATGGCGAAGGCAATGCGGAGGTTCTCTGGGATGCTTTTCTGCATTCGGCCACTGTAGACCTCGATGCTTCCGATGTTCCGCGCATTTCTCCCGATCAACGTCGCAAGCCGTTCTTTTGCTTCTCCGTGGCAGAGCATTTTTTTCGATTTATCCTTGAAGCGCTCGATCCTGGAAGAGAGAAGGTGCATTGTTTCCTTTTGGATTCCGTCCATGTCATCGGCGGTGTTTGTGAAAGCCGCCAGTTCAAAACGTGGGAATGAAGAACCCATGTATTCAAATGTGTCGCGAATGGAGCCTGACGAGAATTCGCAAACAATGAACTCTGTGGCGGGTTTCCTGTTCCTGGATTTTTGCCTTTGGGGCTTCTCTGTGGATTCTTTCGCGGACTTTTCGGCTTCTGCGTCTTGTGCTTCCAGTTTTTCAAGCACGGTGAACGGCGAGATTCCCATGTTGCCGCACATGAGTGCGCTGCGCCCCAGGTGCCGCAGCGCGTGGCATACCGCGGCAGCGGTAATCGTTTTGCCTTGCGTCCCCATGATGCCTATAAGCTTTGTGTCCTGAATTTTGCCTTGTGAGAACAGGTATGAGAAGTCGTTCATCGTTTTTTTGCTGTATTGCAAAAAGGCGTTGTCAGGAGTCACGGCGGGGGTCTTGATTGTGATATCTGCCCATTTGAAGTCCTTTACGCGGTGCACCCCGCTGATAATCTGCACCCCTTTCGACTGCAGGTATGCCGCGCCCTCGCCCAGCGAGAATTCGTCGCGGATGTCGGTGATGCGCACCTTGTCACCGCGCTTCAAGAAATATGAGGCACTGTAAAAACCGCCGTTCTTGAGACCGTAGCCGTATATAAGGATGTTCATCCGTTGAATACCCCCGTCTTTGAAAACAATTCTGGAAGCCGTTTGTAACAAGGTTTTTGTTGTTTTGGTTAGATTTTCTGTTTTTTTGGAAATGTTCGTGGAATGCGTCGGACACCCCAGGAGCCTGGTTCTGTGACTCTGTGTTTTGCTGTGCATTGCCGCTCGGGACGATTGATCTGTATTCCTTTTTCGGTTGTACGCCTCTATGTGTTTCGCTCCGCATTGCCGCTCGGGACGATTGATCTGTATCCTCTTTTTCGGTTGTGCGACTCTGTGTTTCGCTGTGCATTGCCGCTCGGGACGATTGATCTGTATTCCCTTTTTTCGGTTGTGCGCCTGTGCGTTTTGCTGTGCATTGCCGCTCGGGACGATTGATCTGTATTCCTTTTTTCGGTTCTGCGCCTCTGCGTGTTTCGCTCCGCATTACATCGGCGCGCAGTTTTCCATTTGTGAAGTTTTTTGTTATATTGTAGAGGGTCGATAGTGTCAGGAGGGGCGACAAAGGGACGCGTCGGGCAAGTGGAACGGATTACTTATTTGCTGTGTTTTGCGCGGCGGACTCGCGGAACGTATGGTGCACGACTTTCTGCGGACACTTCGGCCGGAGGAAAAGAGATGAAAAGCAGTTTTTTGATGGATTGGGTATATACGGATACGGTGAAGGATCATTTCATGAATCCCCGAAACATCTGGGATAAAAACGAGGATTGGGAGCCCGATGCGGTGGGGGAAGTGGGCAGTCTTGCCTGCGGCGACCAGATGCGTGTCGGCATCCGTGTAAAGGACGGCAAGATCGAGAGCCTGCGCTGGCTCACATACGGCTGCGCAAGCGCGATTGCCAGCACCAGTATGATGAGCGAGATTGCCACTGGAATGACGCTGGAGGAGGCGTACAAAATCACCCCAGAGGTCATCACGAACGCGCTCGGCGGTCTGCCGGAACACAAGTTTCATTGTTCCGTGCTGGGAGACAAGGCTCTTCGTGCCGCAATTGACAACTACCTGGAGGAGCGGGGGCTGCCGAATCCGTACAAGGACGCGATTGCTCGGGTTCTCTGCGAGTGCCGCGGCGTCACAGATCAGATGATCGAGGAGTTGGTCCGCACAGACAAGGCAAAGACGATCGAGGAGCTCCGGGAACTGACGGGCTTTGGTACTGGGTGCGGGAAATGCGTCCATATGATCACTGAATTTTTCGAGGAGATGAGACACATACACGGAAAGAGCTGATCTTTTCCGCCTGCAATTCCGCTGAAAAAAACTTTGACCTTTAATGAGCACATACACGGAAAGAGCTAGTCTTTCTGTGCTCTGAAAAAATGACTGCGCTTCATCGGTATGGAGCGCAGATTTTTTATTTTGAAAAAAACAAACGGGCTTTTTTGGGGTAATAGGGGGCAGGAGGAACCCCCTATGATGGAAAAGAACAAACCGGGCGTGATCCGGAGATGCTTCAGGGCTCTTGCCCTGTCTCTCATGTCCGTCGCCCTCGTCTCGTGTCCGCTGTGCCTTTCCGGCTGTTCGGAGAGCCCCTTCGTTACGAAAAACAGGACGGTCCGGTCCGCGGCTCAGGAAGGATACTTCACTCTTGCCGAATGGAACGTCCAGAACCTTTTCGACGCGGTGGACGACGGCGACGAGTATGCAGAGTATAAAAGCTCTTCCGGATGGAACGAGGCAACGTACAAAGCCCGGCTCGAGCGGTTGAAAACGGTGTTCTCATATTTTGACGCGGACGCTGTGGCGCTCGTTGAGGTCGAGGGAGAGCGCGTTGTCTCGGACATTGTGGAAACACTGCAGGATTATCCGTACTGCGCCGTTGCGAAGACAGAGGGGAGCCCAATTTCAGTTGCGCTTGTGAGCCGGCACCCGATTTCCCGCGCAAGGGTGCATACCGTGCCTGGGGCCAGATCCGTCCTGGAGGCGGAGATCTCCGTTTCCTCAGTCCCGGTTCATGTTTTCGTCATTCATGCGAAAAGTCGTCTTACAGGAGTGGATGAGACCCGCTCATCCCGGGCGGCCACCGCGCGGACTCTGGTTGAGGTGTCGAAAAAGGCCGTTGAGGCAGGGGAACTGGTGCTACTGGCCGGGGATTTCAACACCACGCTGGATGATGAGGCGGTTTTTCGCGATGTACGGCTTTGGAAGGAT
>CAMKPI010000073.1 GCA_946414625.1 uncultured Spirochaetaceae bacterium
ACAAAAAAAACACACCACGAAAAAGACTCTCCGAAACCAAACAGCTTTTTCACGTCAGCATACGAAGCGGGAAAGCCCATACCTGCCACCAGCAGTCCCGTCCGGCAGCACGGCATGTTCTACCCCCCATGCGAGAGCCGATGCCAACCGATTCTAAAGCACATCATAGGCCTGGATATAGTTTACCTGGATAACAACATTGTGGTCGTGAACAAGCCCGCGGGACTCCTGTCCATAGAGGGAAAAACCGAGAAGGATTCAGTCGCCATGCGGGTGCGCGATACACTGCGTTCGATTACCCAGCCTTGCGTCCACAGGCTGGATCAGGCCACCAGCGGGCTGATGGTCCTCGCTCTTGACGAAAAATCACACAGAACGCTCTCTTGCGCCTTTGAAAAACGTGAGGTTTACAAGGAGTATACCGCAATAGTCGAAGGGCTTATCACCGGGGAAAGCGGCGTCATAGACCTGCCGATAAGACCGGACATCGAAAACCGGCCGTTCCAGATTGTGGATCACGAACGGGGCAAAAAAGCCGTCACCAAATGGGAACGCCTGCAGGTGATACAAAATTCCAGCGGAGTATACACAAAGCTTCTGCTGAGGCCGAAAACAGGACGCACACACCAGCTCCGGATGCACTGCGCATACGGACTCGGTCATCCGATCCTGAACGATCCTCTCTACGGCGGAGGATTGGAAGATTCCAATAAACGGAATAGCCGCGCCGCACAGAATTTCATAAACGCGACCTGCGGTGCCCCGGATTACAGAAACGCGTCCCGTGCCGCAGCAGACTTTAAGAGCGATGACAGCGCAGAATCGGAAATCAAAAACGCACCCTACGGTGCTCCGGATTGCAGGAACGCCTACCGTGCCGCAGCAGACTTTAAGAGCGATGACAGTGCCGAATCGAAAATCAAAAACGCACTCTGCGATACCCAGGATTGCAAAAACGGTAACAGTGCCGCGGCATCAGGTTTCGCGGAAAACGGCATACCCCCATACAGAGGAGACTCTGAATACCTGACTCCTCCACTTGCCCTACGGGCAACACTCTTGAGATTCAAACATCCGGCTACAGGCACGGAGATGACTTTTTCCGTCCCTTTCTGAAAAAAACCGGCAGGGGCTCCAAGAGCCACCGGAGCGTTCCAGAAAAGTTGAAATTCAATACGCGTCCGGAAAAGCCAAGGCAGCGGAAGCGCCGAAATAAAAAGGTGAAAGCGCCGAAACAAGGTAGCTAGAGCACCGGAAAAAATTTTATCCTCCCCGCTTGACACAAACGCCTGTTTCCGGTATAAAGTCACTGTATGCCTTTTTAGCTCAGTTGGTAGAGCATCGGACTGAAAATCCGTGTGTCCCTGGTTCGATTCCTGGAGAAGGCATTGCCGCTGTCGATGGACGGCGGTTTTTTTTGTCTCCAGCATTCCGGCAACATCAGTGTCCGCACGACAGCTTCCCGCCCATTCGGCACCCGCGCGATAGCATTCCAGATAATTCAACATCCGTGCAACAGCGTCCCATATGCCTTGTTTCCAGCACTTGTGGCTCGTGGCTCCGGAAACAATCAAGAGCTGCGCCGTCCCCGGCATTTTTGCTTCTCGCATTCATCGAACTCGTGTATTACAGCATTTATTGAAGATCGACGGTTCGAGAACCCGGCTCCGTGTATTTCCGTGTTTCTTTCCTCCTCTCTCCGACGAGGAGTTTGACAGCCCGCCGACGCGACTCTACAATGTAAACCATGAAAGAACATGGAACCGCGAAATTTTCCAGGATCCTGGCTTACATGGGATCGATTCTCCTCTCTGTCGCTATCTTATGCTCCTGCGCCGTGCAGCAGAGCCTTTCCGACACGGCGAGCTACAGCAGCTTCACAACATATCCGTTTCTAGAGTCTCTCGCGTCGGACGTTGCAAGCTGGGCAGCATTCGAGGACAGGGACTCTTTCTTTGAGAAAAACCTGATCTACTTTGCGGAGAATCTCGAGGAAAACTACGGAGTACTCGGCGTCGAGCTTAGAAAAAACTCCGGCGGATCAAACAAAGTCTACAACGTTTATTTTACGTTTGAATCCCTGGAAGCCCTCGCGGACAGAATCCTCTCCAATGCCCAGTCCAGTGGCTACAACCGAGACAGGCACCTCATCACGTTCACTGAAACGGACGAGTCGAAACGCGCCGAAATCGAGCTCTCCCTCGACACGTGGGAGGAGCTTTCCACCCTGATACCGCTCATAAAGGAACCGAACCTTGAAGTATACGGTCCCGTATACAACAATCCCCCATACGGCATGAAGAGCGAGGAAGAATATCTCTACATGATCGACTTCATATTCGGCGAAGGTTCAGAAGACATCAAGAGGTCCTTTATAAACGTCAGTTTTGTCGCGCCGGGCAAGGTCCTGGACACAAACGGGCGGATTTTGACAGCGGAAGAGAAGTCTGCCGTAACAGACCTTGTCACCGACGCCGACATCGTTGAATTCCATGTTCCGCTGATAGACGTGCTGCTTCTTCACGAACCCATCCGGTTCCATATCGAATACTCGAAGTGACAGCCCTTTCCTTTATTCCAATCACTGAAAGGAGAGTGGCACATGAACGGAAACAAAACCGAAACGCTTTATTACATATTGTTTTACAACTACACGGACGGGATAGCCCTGGCTCGACATCTGAAAGAATCGGGAGTGCCGTCAAAGGTCTCGACAGTGCCGAGGGACGTGTCTTCCGCATGCGGCATGGCGGTATCTGTCGAGCCCGGAGATTTAGCCGCAACACGCGATATTATCGAAAAAAGCGGTATCGAGATTGAGAAAATCGTGCCGGTGGAGCGGAGAGTCTTCAAAAGAAAACCTATTTCCGTGGGCGTGGCAGATGCCGGATGCGCCGGGAACGCGGAAAGCGAAGGCGAGCGGCATGCACCACCCTCGCGGCAGGCGTGACGGGTGCCGAAAGCAGAAGCGGACACGAGCCAAGCTTACCAGACACCGCAAGCGCGGAAACTCCGACATGCAGCACCCATCAGTTGCACTCGGGATTGCCAAACGCCAGAACCGCAAGCACAGGATCTCCAAGCAGAAGCGGACGCGAGCCAAGCTTACCTGACACCCCAAGCGCGGAAACTTCGACGCCCGCAAATACAAAAGACACAACCTGTTCCTGAAAATCAACTCCGGAGGACGCATGATATACCTTGACAACGCTGCCACAACGCTGAAAAAGCCTGATATTGTCTACAAAGCCGTGCTGGACGCGATGAAAAACGGCGGAAACAGCGGGCGAGGCACGTACGGCGCGGCGCTGGAAGCAGCGAACACTGTTTTCAGTGCGCGGAAGAGAATCGCAGCATTCTTCAATGCAGAGCGGGCGAACAATGTCGCGTTCACCTCTGGCGCAACCGAAGCCCTCAACACCGCAATCTTCGGTCTGGTTCCATATGGAAGCGAACCTGTTCACATAATCACCACGGAGTGCGAGCACAACAGCGTCCTACGCCCGCTCTACAAACTGGAATCACAGGGACGCGCAACGGTCTCGTTTGCCAAGGCCGACAGGCTCGGCAGAATAAACCCAGACGATATCGAGAGCCTGGTGAGGCCTTCCACACGTTTTATAGTGACAACCCACGCATCAAACCTCACAGGGAATCTGATTGGCATCAAAAGCATCGCGGGCATCGCACGGAGACATGGACTCGTCTACATCGTGGACGCGTCGCAGACCGCGGGCTCAATTCCAATTGACATGCGAAATACAGGCATAGACATCCTCTGCTTCACCGGACACAAGGGACTGCTGGGGCCTCAAGGCACCGGAGGCATTGTCGTACGGGACGGTATTCACCTGGAACCGCTGAAAACAGGAGGCACAGGAGTAAAGTCCTACAGCAAGTCTCAACCTGAGGAGATGCCAACGCTCTTGGAAGCAGGAACGCTGAACTCCCACGGAATCGCGGGGCTCTCCGCCGCGATAGGATATATCGAAGAAACAGGTCTCTTAAAACTCGGAAAGAAGGAAGAGTCTCTTGCCGAAAGGCTTTACCGAGGGCTTTCAGACATAGAGGGAGTGGAGATCTACGGGGATTTTTCGTGCTATGAAAGGCAGAACTCAGAAAATCCAGAAGGAGGCGGAAAGAAGGAAGCAGAGACGCCTATGCAAGGCAGGATGCCGATTGTCGCCTTCAACGTGAAAGACGCGGAATCAGGAGAGGTCTCCGACATTCTTGCCGAAGAGTTCGGCATCGCGAGCCGCCCAGGCGCGCACTGCGCCCCGCTCATGCACAAAGCTCTGGGGACAGAAAAACAAGGCGCCGTCCGCTTCAGCATATCGCACTCCAACACGGAAAGCGACATTGACGAGGCGGTCGACGCCGTAAGGCAGATTGCCAGCGAATTCTGAAAACGCTCCGGCCCATCCTCTACAAACAGAATTCGGCACGTTTTTTGCGCGTGTTCCGCTGGGAGAAGGCTCAGCTGTATGATATGAGCGCGCCTCCGCGCTCCACCACGCGACCTATCACGGCGCAAGACGCGGGATCCGCCATTTCCGACACGAACCGGCGGGCATCCTCGTCCGGCATGAAAAGCAGCAAGCCGCCCGATGTTTGCGGATCATATACCAAATCAATCATATTCTGCGGCACATCCGGCGCAAAAGACACTTTTCCGTACAGCCAATTCTCGTTGGAGTACCGCCCCTCTGGCAGAAAGCCGAATGAAGCAAGACTCAAAGCCCCGCTCATCACAGGAAGACTCTTCGTGTCGATAAGGATTGAAACCCCTGAAGCAAGCGCCACCTCGCTCGCGTGGCCGGAAAGGCTGAAACCCGTCACATCTGTGGCAGCGTGAACCTGACACTTCCGCGCAATGTCGCGTGCGCGCTTATTAAGCGTTGTCATCGAACGCACAGCCTCGAGGACGGATTCCTCCGGAGCCTCGTCCACTTTGGCGGCTGTGTTGATTATTCCGGCGCCGAGTGGCTTGGTGAGCACAACACAATCCCCTGGACGGGCACCCTTGTTGCTCCAAACCTCAGACTCTTTCATGAAACCCGTGACACAAAGACCGTACTTCGGAGTTGGATCCTCTATCGTGTGTCCACCGGCAATCACGGCTCCAGCCTCCCGAGCCTTGTCAAGACCGCCTTCGAGAATCCGCTTCATTACATCCAGATCCAGACAAGAAGGAAAACACATCAGATTCATCGCCACAGCGGGCTCTCCCCCCATGGCGTATATGTCCGACATGGCGTTAGCCGCCGCAACCTGCCCGAAAATATACGGGTCGTCCACCATCGGAGGAAAGAAATCCACTGTCTGGACGGAAACCTGGCCGTCTCCGACACGATAAACCAGCGCATCGTCGGCGCTCTCAAATCCCTCCACAAGGTTCGGATTATTCTGCAGAGGCAAGCGATCTATCACGCTATGCAACTTCTCTGGCGGGAGCTTCGCGGCACAACCGCTCGTCTTCACCATTCCAGTGAGGCGAACAGCTGAGCCGTTTTTCAGGACTGTGACAGGTCGAGAGGCCGCCTCTCCTTCCACGCCTATAGAGCCTTTTTTCTCGTGAGACTCCGCCGCGGCAAAATCCCCTCTGGGAAACGGTGTTTCCGTGTTTTTTTCAAGCCCGAATTTCATTTCGAATTTCCTCATTTCGACATTCCAACGCGCCAAACACCTTCCGCCTCATCACTGACAGACACGGTGTAGCCCATGGTTTTGCCAAAACGCGACACGTTCTCCTTTGCCGCAACGTTGTCAACCAAAACTTCCAGTCCCTCCGGATGCTCCTTCAAAGCCTTTTTAGTCTTCACAACCGGTATCGGGCAGGACAACCCGACGCAATCCAGCACTGTCATGTCTCCCTCCATTTTTCCAAATCCTGACCACAAACGCGCTTCACCGCACTACACCGCGTTATGTCGCGCTTCGCGCGGATTCGGCAAAGCATCTCCAAATTCCGACGCTCAATCACGCTTTTGGCGTTTCAACGCATAGACCTGCGCTTCGCGCGGATTCGGCACTCCCTGAATCCTGACGCTCATTCGCACTTCGCCGCTTCACCGCATTTCACCGCGCTCCAACGCGTAATGTTGCACTCCGTGCGGCTTCGGAACGCTTACAACCACCCCAAAGCCCGCCGGAAAGGGTCGCCGCAGGATTATTTCCGCTTTTTGCTTCCGACAAAACCCACAACCAAAAGAAAAACGATTATCAGAACAATCGCGATCTTTCCCGTATTGGCAGGTCCGTTTTCCGTTGCATTTCCAACCAGCTTGAAGTTATGCGCCGCAGCCGCGCCGATGAACATGCCAACCACTGAGAGGGCACTGTCCGTATTGCCCTCGCCCGCCAGGATCAGCTGCCTCAACGGACAGCCGCCCAAAAGCACCGATCCGAGACCCACAACGAACATCCCAAGGAAGTTCCACAGGTGCGCCGTATGAGCCACAGGCTGACCCTCGAAACCAAGCTTAAAGTTTCCAGTTGCGAGGTTCATCACAAGAGCGGAGACGAAAATCGCCACAAATCCGGAAAGAAGCGTCCAGTCGTGAATCAGGAACACGTCGCGAATTCCACCAGCCATGCAAAGCCTCGACTTCTGGCAGAGCACACCGACCAAAAGACCTGCCACAAGCGAATATACGATGGCAGCATGCATGCTACCCGGTCCTTTTGCGGAGAATGCAAAAAGAGACGGCACACAGAGGGTCAGTACGAGCAAGAGGGCATTCACACCAGGAAGAGACATACCTTCGATGGCATTCTGCTCCTGATACCGACCAAGGTTGAAGCCTTTGTTCAGAAACACACAGCCGCATCCAATGCCTGCGATGAAACCGAACAGGGCAACAAGCGCGTTCAGGTCTCCGCCGGCAAGGCGCAGAATCATTCTAAACGGACAGCCAAGGAACATCAGGGCACCGATCATCACACAGAAGCCTATGCAAAGTCGGATCATCGGGGAGCTGCCGCCGCGAGGCTTAAATTCCCCCGAGGCAAGGCTTATGACGAACGAACCCAGCACAAGACCGATTATCTCGGGCCGCACATACTGCACAACTGCCGCGCTGTGCATCTTTGTTGCGCCTGCAATATCCCTAATGAAGCATGCAATACAAAAACCCATGTTCTTCGGATTTCCAAGAAGAACAAGACCCGCCGCTATCACGCCTATCAAGAGGCCTGATAAAACCAGTATTCTTTTTTCTTTAGCCATAGGACTGATTTTACAGCAACAAATTCTCTTATTCAAACAAATTTCGTCACACCGTGTTGTATAAATAAACAATACGATGTGACGAATTACTAGTAAATTCAACCTATCCGCGCCGGTCATGTCCTGAAAACAAAGCCATACAACCGGCAAAATAAGCCCTGTATTCCTGTTTTCAGAGGCTTTCTTTCAGTATCCTTACAACCTCGTCCCTAGTGAGAGTCTTATAGCCCCCGTTCAGAATGATAGTTCCGTCCGCGATGCCCTCTATCATGTCCGCCGTCACTCCGACATCGGAGAGGCGCATCGCAAGACCGAGACGACGCATCCAGCTCTCCATGGCGAGAAGCCCCGCGCGGGCGACCTCCTCATCTGTCTTACCATCCGGATTCACTGCCCAGACCTCGGTAGCGAATCTCCTGAATTTCCATAGCCCAAAGGGCATAATATAGTGATAATACGGCAGAGAAACCGCGGAAAGCGTCATACCGTGGGTCGCGTCGGTATATGCGCCAACTGCCTGACCGAGCATGTGAACCATCCAGTCTGTCGTCTTCCCCTTTGAAATAAGGGTGTTCAGAGCCCAGGTCGCC
>CAMKPI010000074.1 GCA_946414625.1 uncultured Spirochaetaceae bacterium
TGTACATGCAAAAAAGCGCGCAGATATATTCAATCTATCTACGCTATGCGGCTCCGGAGGACATCCATATATATTCTGTGGACGAGGTTTTCATCGACTGCTCGGCATATCTTAAAACATACAAGATGTCCGCTGAAGAATTTGCGGTTTTCCTTATCCGGAAAGTACTTGAGGAAACCGGAATCACTGCCACCGCCGGTGTTGGCACAAACCTCTACCTCTGCAAAATCGCAATGGACATCGAGGCAAAGCGCATGGCACCCGACAAGAACGGAGTTCGTATAGCGTTTCTTAACGAAAGGCTATACCGAGAAAGGCTTTGGACGCACAGCCCAATCACTGACTTCTGGAGAGTGGGCAGGGGCATAGCCAGGTCGCTGGAGAGGATGGGCATCTACACAATGGGAGATCTCGCGAGAGCCTCCGTCAAACATGAGGACGAGCTTTACTCCGCCTTCGGGGTTAACGCAGAGCTCCTCATAGACCATGCCTGGGGATTCGAACCCTGCGGGATGGCGGACATCAAATCTTACAAACCGGAGAGGCGCTCTCTAAGCGAGGGACAGGTGCTCGCGGAACCTTACGCCACAGGCAAGGCCCGCCTCATTGTACGGGAGATGGCGGACAACCTGGCCCTCGCGCTGGTCTCCAAAGAGATGGTGTGCTCGCAGATTGTGCTCACCCTCTGCTATGACACTTCGAACCTGACAAACAAAAACACGCTGTACGCCGGAATGGTGGTAAAAGACTGGTACGGCAGGCTTGTACCCGAGAACTCACACGGCAGCATCAACATAGGCAGATATACCTCGTCGTCCATCCTCATTGTGCAAAAGGCGCTGGAACTGTTCGACAGGATCGCCGCGCCGGATCTCCTCATCCGGCGGATATACATTGTCACAAACAACACTGAGCCGCTTTCCGCACAGGACAGGCTGAACCGCACAGTACAGCCGGGTCTTTTCGACGACCAGGAAAAGGACGCAAAGGTTCGTTCAGCAGAGGAGAAAGACAGAAGAAGACAACTGGCAATCCTCAATCTGAAGCGGAAATTCGGCAAGAATACGATTCTGAAAGCTTCCGACCTTGAAGAAGGCGCAACCGCAAGGGAGCGAAACTCGCAGGTGGGCGGGCACAGGGGATGATGGTGCCCGACGCGCGACAGCGCAAATATGAACCAGCCCGGCAGTTTCCAAAGCGCGAAGAATGCCCAGGGTGCCCGACGCGCGACACCGCAAATATGAACTCTGGTGCAGCCCGCGGGCGGACACAGGGATTTTTTCAGCTCTTTGGAATGCTCGCCTTCCTCTTAGCACAACCCACAGGCAGATGATAAAAGAGATTGTGGAATACCACTGCGGATTAAATACCGGCAGCCCCCCGCGCAGCCCGCGCCCGGGCGCAGGAAACGCGGAACCGTCGTCTTAAGGATATGCGCCACCGGCGTCTCCGGCGGACATGCAAAACCCGGCACAGTTTACAATCCATCCGCCATGAAATAGAATGGAAGCGATGAACAAAACAGAAAAAGGAACCGCAAAAGCCGCACCATTATCCGGAAACGAGCGGGCAGAACGCCCGGAAACATCAGTCCCGGAAGACTTCCCGTATGCTGATATAATCGACATGCCGCATCCGGAGCCCAAAAAGCACCCGAGAATGTCCCTTCATGACCGAGCCGCTCAGTTTGCCCCCTTTGCGGCACTGACGGGTCTTGATGATATGATGAAGGACACTGCGGAAAACTTCAGCCCGGAAGACATCTCGTCAAGTATTCCGTTTGACGAATACTGAGACCACGCTCCAGAGCCCAGAAGCGTCCCTCCCGCTTTTTACCTTGATTTTCTTCCCCGAACCAATATGCGTTGAAGCGTTGCAGGCTTGTCTTTTACAGCCTCGCTCTTGAAACAGCCAAAACAGACTCACAGCCACGCTTAGTGACGTCGCTCTCGCAAGGGTCAGAAGGGTCTCACAGCCGTTTTACATCGGCGAAAAACGTCAATCTCGTCAGTCAAACATCATTTCGGCACAGATCATCCAGCGTCTCGCCGCGCACAGCGACATAAGACTCGGATCTTCCATCCACACCTCTACGCACCATCACCGTGGCAGGACGAGGAAGGCGATTGTAATTTGAAGACATTGAATAGTGGTATGCGCCTGTTGTAAGCAAGGCAACAATATCCCCGCGCCTTATATCTGAGGGGAAAAGCGCGTCTCTTTGCAGTATGTCGCCGCTCTCGCAGCACCTGCCGACCAAATCCGCCAGTAAGGGCTCCGCTTTTACATCATCAGCCGGCCTATCGCTCACGATCTCTCCGCTCCCGGCGTACCGACACGGATTCTGGCTCTCCGAGCCTTCCGCGCCAAGGCGATTGGCGCTAATCTCGCATCCGTCCTGGACGCGTTTCGTATCAGTTTGATTTTTCGCAAATTCGTCACGATTATCGCTTGTCTCGCACCAAGGAGGAACGAGAGCCTTGTTTGCAACAATGCTCGTATATTTTGCCCCGTACAAGGCATGACGCGGCGCATCAGCCATTCCACCGTCCACCGAGACATAGTTCTTATAGCCTGTGATTCGCTTCACCGAACCTACGGTATATAGCGTGATTCCGGCGTTAGCGACAATGCTGCGTCCGGGCTCCATGTAAATTTTAGGAATTTCAATCTCTAGAGCCTCAGCAGCGGTTTTCACGGTTTTCGCGATGGACTCAATCCTTCCATCTATATCCACTTCAGGATCATTTTCCAAGTATCGCGCGCCGAATCCTCCGCCAAGATTAAGAATCTCCATGGAGAAGTCGAACTGTTTCCTGACTTTTGCGGCGTAACCCAGCATTTTCAAGGCCGCCTCTCCGTGCACATCCTCGCCAAACACTTGGCTCCCGACATGGCAGTGAAAACCCCGAACGCGAACGTTCGGCTGAGATAGAGCAAGAGACAGGACGGAGTCGGCGTCCCCAGTGTCGATTGATGAGCCGAACTTGGAGTCTATCTTGCCTGTAGAAATTTTCTCATATGTATGAGGGTCTATACCCGGAGTCAAACGGATGAGTACATCCTGAACAACTCTTCGCTTTTCCGCCTCAGCCTGGATTGCGATAATCTCCTCGGCATTGTCAGCAACAAAGAATCCCACACCTGAATCCATTGCGTACGAAATGTCGGCTCCGGTTTTGTTGTTGGAATGGAAAAAAGCCCGGCTGAGGTCGAACCCCGCTTCTTTCGCGGTGAATATCTCGCCACTCGACACGACATCTATTCCCATCCCCTCTTCTCGCATTATCCTGTAGAGCTGCTTGAAGGAATTTGCCTTGGAGGCGTAGATGATTGTATCGCAATAACCGAAATGCTTTTTGAACGCATTCTTGTAGATGCGGCAGTTCTCACGGATTTTATCCTCGTCCATCAGATACAGTGGGGTTCCGTATTTCCCTGCAAGATCGACGGTATCCAGCCCGGCAAAACGGAGATGTCCGTTTTCAGAAATTGAAAGATTGTCGTGCAGCATTGACACTCCTTGTCGCCTTGTCAAACCAACGCTCAGTTTCGAATCAAAACGCTCATCGCCTTCAGCGTCTCCGCACAGGTACCAAAAGCTATACGTCGCAAAATAAACGCCTCTGCTACAGCATTTTCGACCTGGGCGTGAACTAACATCACAGGCTGTGCGCCACCAAATCCTCGTAAGACTGCGGCGACAGGTATTTCGGAGCGATATCGAACACTGTTTTACATCCGTAGGAGCCTTCAGAACTCAGCCTATACGCAGCACGGGCATATGCCAAAAGAACAGAAGAAGTGAATTCAGGATTTGATTCAAGATCCAATCTGAACTCTACAGTGTGCCTCTCTCCGGTGCTGGTGGAACCGCATCTTATCACCGATCCTCCATGCGGGAGCCCGGCGTGCTTTGCCGCAAACTCAGATTCCGGAACGAATGTGACATGTGTCTCGTAACCCTCGAAATAGTTTGGCATGGTCTTTATCCGCCGCTCGATCTCTCCTCTGTCCGCATCGGGAGCCGCCACGACATAACAATCCCGGATATGCATATTCTGTGCGTTCAACTCAACGCCTTCAGGAATTCTGCCACTCCTTATCTCGGCATAAAGTTCCGAATTCGGAACAGTATACTGTCGTGCGTCAACCACGCCGGGAATGCGTCGGATTGCGTCGGAATGTCCCTGGCTCACACCCCTGCCCCAGAAAGTGCAGGTTCTGCCGTTTGGAAGAACGCTTTCCGAATAGATCCTGGCAAGAGAAAAGAGACCCGGATCCCAACCTGCGGCAATCACTGCGGTGTGTCGCGAACTCAAAGCTGCCGCGTCCACACGACTCAAATGCTCCGCCATCCTCGCGTGCGTGTCAAAGCTGTCAACCACGTTGAAATCCTTTGCCAGAGCGGGAGTCATCTCCGGGAGATCCGTTGCCGAACCGCCGCAAATGATAAGAACATCTATCCTGTCCCTGAATTTCAGGATATCAGATGCGCTGTATACAGTCGCACCGCTCGTCTTTACCAGGGCGGGATTCCTGCGAGTGAACACTCCGACAAGGTTCATGTCATCATTCATTGCGGAGTTCAACTCCACCGATCTGCCAAGATTGCCGTAACCGAAAATTGCGATGTTCATACCACCCCCTATGAGAAAAACGCAGCGCAATTCTGCGTCCTCCATAGAACCGAAGAATTATTATCATTACAGGCTATTGACCGCGTCAAAAAGCACCGAGTATAGTTCAGACTCTCCAACGAACCTGATAACCATTATCTTTCTGGGCGCTCAAGCATGTCGCTCATGCTGTAAAGACCCGGTTCAGAGTCTTTCAGAAACATAGCCGCATCAAGTGCACCGCGGGCGAAAACCTCTCTGCTGTAGGCCTCATGCCGCAGAACGAGCTGCTCTGCCGCTGTTGTGACAAACACTTCATGAATTCCCACCACGTTCGCCAGCCTCAGTGAATGTATTCCGACCTCGTCTCGCTCACGCCTGGCATGCCCGCTCCTGCCTAATTTCGCCACCGCGCCGGTACGCACGCTTTTCACTGCGTCAAACAGGGTAAGCGCCGTTCCGGAAGGTGCGTCGATTTTTCTGTTGTGGTGAGTCTCCACAATCTCGATATCGGCATCCGGCAACGCAGAAGCGGCAATTTTAGCGAGCCGAATAAGCGTTGCGACGCCGATTGAGTAGTTCGACGCGAAAAACACCGGAATCTTCCGGGAAGCCTCGTGAATCAGAGCAATCTCATCCTCGGTCTGCCCGGTGGTTGCGATGACAAGCGGCTTTTTCCTCTCGATTGCGAACTTCAAAAGCTCCGATGTAACGCTGTGGTGTGAGAAGTCGATAATCACATCGAAATCGACCAGAACGTCCTCAAGGCGGGAACAAAAAAATGTCCTCGCGGGATCCGAGTCGTCCTCAACCGATTCCACAGCCGCGTCCGCTGTACCGCACTCTATACGTGAATGAGCCTCGTTGAAAGACTCCACGGGTTTCACAGACGCGTCCGCCCGCACCTCTGTCAAACAAGTCTTTCGTCCATTCGAAAAATCGGGCGCTTTCCCGGATAATGCTGAATTGCATGAGACCGATGCACAGTTCCGTCCGCCCCCAAAATCAGACGTTTTCCCGGAACCCAGAGCGTTGGCAGACGAGCCTAGCGATACATCAACACAAGCCGCAAGAACAGTGTCCATATAGCCGGACTCGATGAGAGAAGAGACCACTCGCCCCATCTGCCCGAATGCGCCGTTCAATAAAATTCTTATGCCAAAATCCTTCTCGCTCACCCGTTCACCTCAATTCCCGCCTGCTTCATCAGACTTGCAAGGTTTGCGTAGTTCTTTGCACTCATTGACGTAAGAGGAAGCCGCAGGGTGTTGTTGCACCAGCCCATTGCAGACAAGGCAGCCTTCACCGGAATCGGGTTCACCTCAGAGAACAAGGCGTCGATTAGAGAGAAATACTTCAGCTGTAGATCGAGGGCCCGCGCGGTGTTGCCAGAGAGATAGGCATCGCACATTTCAACCGTCTCACGCGGCAGAATATTTGAAAGCACGGAGATAACTCCTATGCCTCCGAGAGACAATACGGGAACGATCTGGTCGTCATTTCCTGAATAGATATCAATCTTGTCACGGCAAAGGGACGCGACGCGGGCAATCTGGCTGATGTTTCCAGAAGCCTCCTTGATGGCGACTATGTTCTCGATATCAGAGAGCCTTGCGACAGTCTCGGGAAGGAGATTGCATCCGGTCCTGGAAGGCACATTGTACAATATACATGGCTTTGTGCTCGCCTCAGCAACTTTCCTGAACGACTGGAACAGCCCCTCCTGGGTGGCCTTATTGTAGTAAGGCGTTACAAGAAGCATTGCGTCGCATCCTATTGCGCATGCGTAGATGGTAAGATCCACTGCGTAGGCAATGTCGTTGCTTCCGGTTCCGGCAATCACAGGAACACGTCCTGCCACCTTATCCACGCAGAATTTCAGCACTTCCCTATGCTCAGCGTCAGACAGGGTGCTCCCTTCTCCTGTGGTACCCGCGGCTACGATTGCATTCACGCCGCACTCGATCTGCCAGTCTATCAGGCGCTCGAAACGCTTGAAATCCACAGTCCTGCCGTTATCCTCAAACGGGGTGATGATTGCAGTTGCAACCCCTTTGAACACAGTTTTTTTCATGCCAGCCTCCGTTTTCCGCAGCGGTACAGATACGCGAAACACTTACAAACCCATGCATGGACAAATCAGACCTTCCTCGCGAAGGCGTTTTTCTGAGAAGCCCGGTACTCCCGCGACATTCATCATTTTGTTTCGCGAACGTTTCCAGACTGTTTCCTCCGAACCGCCAATCAGGACTGCCCCGGAGGCAAATCCCGAAACACAGACAAGCCGCTTTGCGCCTCATGCAGGGATAATTGTAAAGTCTTACTCGTTGTGAGTTTACAATATTACACCGAGGGGTTTCAATATGCAGGAGTTCTTTTCTCAGGTATCTGCCGCCCTGTACGGTTTTGTCAGGCGAGAAACAGCGGTTTCAACATGCCGGCGTTCAGGCGCTTTCTCTCAGGTATCTGTAGCCAGACGCAACCCAAGGGGCGACTAGTGCGCCATTCTTTTTGTTTTTTCGGGCTTTTGTTTAGAATTCTGCCAAGTGTCCGCCAATACCGCCAGCGACCTGCCGCTATCACAATTTCGCTATCGGAATATACCTGACGACTCAAGAAAGGGGAAAGAAAAGAGGGACAACCACAAGCAGAACCACATACTCGATAACAGTCAAAGGCAAGGAATACTTTACGTAGTCACTGAATTCGTAGCCGGCGACCTGCGTCATCGTGATCTGCGCTGCAGCCAAAGGAGTGCAGCAAGCCATGGATGCGGCAAGAGTGATACCGATAGTAAAAGCCATGCTGGAATATCCGTATGTCGATGCCAGAGATAACGCTATCGGCAGGATAATGATTATTGCGGTTGAGTTTGTAATAAACTGGCTGATGAAAAGCGTGGCAAATGTAACCACAGCAAAAACAAGGAAAGCGCTCCCGGAGCCACCAAGAAGCGAAAAAACGGCCCGACTCATAAGCTCGCCGGTGCCCGCGCGGGTAACCCCCTCCGCAAGGCCCAGGCAAGCGGCAAGAAAGATGACTGAGCGCCAGTTCAAATCCTTCTCCACGTCCTTCACGGTGCAGAGCCTGAATATTATGCAGAGCAAGGCGCTGACCAGGGCTGTCATCACAG
>CAMKPI010000075.1 GCA_946414625.1 uncultured Spirochaetaceae bacterium
TATCGGCGAGGTAATATTAAGCGATTTGATGACATCTGAGGGGCTTGAACGCTTTGAGCATGAGGTGAACAGCCTGCGTGTTGTGGATTTTCTTACCCCCCTGAACCTTACATATGCGGTGCGCGACGGCATAGTGAGTCATTGCGGAGAAAATTTCATCCGTTCTCTTACTCCCGATTTCAGAGAGAAGGATCTTTCGTCGGTCAAGACAAAGAAAGGACTTATCCCTGCCACATGGGAAGGCTGTGTGGTGCGTTTTTCCGATCAGATAGCCTATATGGGAAGGGACTTCGAGGATGCGGTGAGGCTCGGCATCGTGCGCGAGGACGCACTGCCGGAAGTGTGCGTGAAAATCCTTGGAACGCGGAACGGTGACATGATAAACACCCTTGTGGAGGATATGATAAGCTCCTCTGAGAAAGAGGGAGCCATCTGTTTTTCCGAGCGTGTCTACGAGGCTGTGCGCTCGATGATAGATTTCAATTACAGAAACATTTACAAGAGTCCCATCCTCGCGGGTTACCAAAAATATTACACCCGCCTGATACGCCTCATATACGACTACCTCAAAGAGCTTTTTTCAAGCTACGCGTTCGACGAGAAGCCTTACAAGGCCGAGGGGAACATGGTTGCGGCAGGCTTCTATAATTACATCACGGAGAAGCGCCTGGCGTATCTGGACCACGATGGGTGCTACGACAGGATCATCTTCGACTACATTTCGGGGATGAGCGATAATTTCTGCATTGACTGCGGGAATGAGATCCTCCGTCCGGAAAATCTGAACAGGGAAATTGCGTCCAGCCTCACCGGCAAGTGGTTCGACGCGGGTTCCGGCGTACAGGATATGTCGCGCGGCGGAGCCGCCTCAGGCGGAGCTGTCTCTGGAGGCGGGACGCTGTTTGACATGTGACGGAGTGCTCTGAGGCGACATGAAAGAGTCGCGGGGGAAATCGGGCGGGGCGCTGCTATATGTCCCGCGGAGCGCTTTGATGAGGCTTGAAAGAGACGCGGGGGAAATCGTGGAGTCCCTCTTGGCGTATAGTTGCCCCTATATATCAAAAAGTTCATCGGGCTGCGGGTGCATCGGACCTGTTTTCCCGATTCCCTGTTGAAACACTCTACGGTGGTAGGCGGACGGGTAGTGTTTTCTCCTCGGTATTGCAAACACGGTGTGTTTGTGTTATGGTGTGTATAGTTTTATCTTCGGAGGCGGACGAATGAAAAAAATTGCTGTTATCTTCATATTGCTCGCAATGTCGGGGATGTCCGTTTTCGCAAGCTCCTGGGCCTTTTCATTCCTTGCCGGATACGATCACCAGTCGTGCTCCGAGCGGGACAACGCAGCCAACGCCTTGGGTTTCACCGCAGGTGCGCGCGGACCGCTCACTCCGTATCTTGATTTTTTCGGCAGTGCGACAGCTCACTTTGGAGGCAAATTCAAGTACTCGAATGTTGAGTATGATGACTCGAAAACCGGCTACAAGGTTCATGTTGGCGCGATTTATAACATTCCCCTGCGTTCGGACAAGCTCTCTGCGGGGGTTGGGGTCAGTGTTGCCTTTGCACGATCCATGGCGTCCAACGGGTCGGGAGACAGCAAGATTCACTACGGTTTTTCAAACCTCGGCATCGGAATTCACGGCGTTGGGACGTTTGCGCTGAGCGAGAATTTCCAGGTTATCGCCGATGCAAATCCGGATGTATACTTCATTAACTGGAACACAGAGAAGAAAGACAACACCACTACCAGCACAAGGCTTAGCAAGCTGGGTTTCGGCTTCAGCCTGAAGCTCGGTGTTGTATACCATCTGTAGTCCCTCTTGACACGGCAGCCGTGTTCTTGTAGAATGGGTCGATTTTTGATGGTAATTCCCGCGCCGCGTGGCGTTGGAATGAGAGTAGGAGGAAACATGGTAGCCATTGTTGCCAAGAAGAGAAACGGGGATTTCGGATCTGCCGGATCCAGGCGTCTTATCCGCCAGGGGCTTCTCCCGGGCGAGATTTACGGAAACGGGGAAAACGTTCATATCGTTCTGAATGCCCATGACTTCGGTCTCCAGCTGAGGCGTTTGCCGATAGGGGGCGAGTGCGTTGTGGACGTTGACGGTGTCGCATATATGTGTGTTTTCCAGGATTTGCAGGAAAACATCATGACGGACACCTTGCTTCATGCGGATTTTCTGTTGAAGAGCTCAAAATAACAGTTCGGGCGATAGAATGTTTACAGTGTTAGGTCTGGGCAATCCTGGCGTTCAGTACAAGGGAACCAGGCACAATGCTGGTTATGAAGTTCTTTGCAGGTTGGCGGCGTTTTTTCACGTTGAGTTGAAGAAACGCCCTTTTTGTAATTACAGCATTGCACGTGCCGAGAACGTCCAGCTTGTGTTTCCCGAAACATATATGAATGAGAGCGGAAAGGTTCTCTCGCATTTCAAGATTTATAAGGGATCTGACCTTGTTGTAATCTGTGACAACATGGATCTCGCAGTCGGGGGGCTTCGTGTCCGCCTCGGGGGCGGAGATGCCGGCCAGAAGGGTTTGAAAAGCGTCGCGGAGCATTTCGGCAGGTCTGATTTCATCCGGGTCTACGTGGGTATAGGTCGTCCTGCGCCTGGAGTCGAGGTGTCGGATCATGTACTGTCCCGCGAGACGGATCCGGAAAAGAAGACCGCGTTCGAGGGAGCTCTGAATGCTGCCCGAGACGCGGTTCTTGCATACATCGGGGGAAGGAGCATTGAAGAGGCTCAGTGTCTCTACAATAGAAAAGGACTTCTCTGAATACCTGGCTGTTCTTTCGGATGGTATCTTGTCGGGAGGTGCCGGGGGTGGTCCCTCGCTTCCCGGCTTCGGTGCGGCCTCGTCCGCGGGTGCATATCCCCAAAAGATCCTCGTCGCTTTTTCGGGCGGTGTTGATTCGCTTGCCCTTTTGGCTCTGTCCGTCCGGACGCTCGGCGCAGCGCGGGTTGTTCCGGTTTATGTCAACCATAACCTCAGATCCGTTAATGAATTGAGTGCCGAAATTTCCCTGAATCGTAAAAACTGCGCTCTTCTCGGGGTGACTCTTGTGGAAAAGTCAGTGCCGCGTGGATCCATCCGGGATGCCGCGAGGCGAGGCGGTGGTGTGGAGGCTGCCGCGCGGGATTTTCGTTACTCCGGTCTGGCGGACGTTGCCTGCGAGACCGGTTGCGGATTTATCGCCACGGCTCACCATCGGGACGACCAGCTGGAAACGGTTCTTATGAGAATCGTCAGGGGAGGTACCGTTCCGGCGCTTCGTGGGATTGCCTATTCAATCTGTCTGAAGCCTTCTGCATCATCCGGTTTTCCAGACCCGACAGCAGGACGGATCTTTTCGCGTGGACAGGAAGAAACCCACACTTTGTCATCTACATGCCGCCGGATCCCGGCGGGGACTGGTTCGTGCGGACCGGAAGAGCTGCGATCTGCAGACGAGCAGACTCACCGCCCATCCCACGGCTATATTTGGGTGGTTCGTCCGCTTCTTGATTTTCGGAAGGCGGAGCTGGAGTCTTATGTCCGTTCGCTTGGGCTCTCGTGGTCGACAGATTCAACAAATTCGGATAATTCAATACAACGTAATTATTTGCGCAATGTGATAATACCGGGTCTGTCCAGGGTGATGCCGGACTGGGAAGATAGCCTAGAGCGGATTCGGCGTTATGCTGTCACCAGGTCTGGCGGTAATAGAGCGGCTTTCCGGTCCTTCATGCATCTTGGCAGGGGGCTTTCGGCATCCGGGGGTTTGGGATGTACCGACATTTCGGATCCTGCACAGGGTTTGGCGGGGTATGCAGACGGAAGCATGTTTTCGTCTGGGAGTTCGAAATATTCCGGCAGGGCGAATCCTGCTCGAAGCGCGGCGGGGTGTGGCAGCGGAAGACTGTCGGCATCCGGGGGTTCGGTATGTTCTGACGAGGCGAATCCGGTACGAAGCATGGCGGAGTATGGTGATGGAAGTCTGTCTGCGTCCGGGGGTTCGGGATGTTCTTACGAGGCGAATCCGGTACGAAGCGTGGCGGAGTATGGTGGTGGAAGTCTGTCTGCGTTCGGGGATTCAAGATGTGCCGACGGGGCGAATCCAGTTCGAAGCGCGGCAGTGGATTCAGATGGAAGCCTGTGTGCACCCATGGCTTTTGACTGTGGTGATATTACGAATCCCACACGAAGCGCGGCGAAGTATGGCAGCGGAGGACTTCCAGCAGCCGGGAGTTCTGGATGTTTCGATTCGTTCGCCGTCTCAAGCTTCTCGGTAGACGTAAGTCAATCAATCCCGGTCGATGTTCTGCGCTCCATGAGTTCGGAGGAGGCTCTTCTTACACTGTTTTCCCTTTGGGATGCCGAGATGCAGAGACGGGTTCAGATGCCGCAGACTCTCTTTCGTCGCGTTCTGTCAAGCCTCGACAAACCTTATGCCGAGGAGTCGTCCAATGGCGGGTCATTTCTTATATACAGAAATCGCGTTTACATTGTAAGTCATTATAAACAAAATGAATATGCTGAATTTGAACGGGATGTTTATTCGCGTGACAGTGGTTTTACAGCCGCCTGCTATGCTATGAATGGACTTAGTTGGAAGATTCCTTCTTTGTCCGGATCGTTGGTTTTCACTAAGAACGGAAAAAAAACGAATCTACTGATTGACAATTTCCTTATAAAAAGTATACTTAAACTACGATATGTAAAACCGGGTGATAGAATTGTACTTAAGGATGGTTCAAAACTGGTGCTCAGACTGCTTCAGGATCAGAAGGTGCCTCAGGTTTTGCGTTCGCGTGTCCCGGTGCTGGTGGATGGAGACGAGGTTGTTGCAGTTTTTGGTTCGGTTTTCGGCGGTCGGGACAGAATTTGCGGGAGGTTTTTGAAGCCAGGACTGCGCGGCGCCTCTTGTTTTGAAAGAAGTGAAGACTCGGGAGCCCTTTGTGCTTCGCTTGCTCAATCGGAATATTATGTGTATTTTATAAACTGAAGAAATATTCGCAAAGGCGGGTGCTCTCCGACGCGGCAGCCTTATGTTTCCGCTGGTTTGCATCCGGTTGTCAGGGTATGTAAATGGATAAAGAAAAGATAACGGAAGATATCTCCGGCAACAATAATTCGAAAGAATACGGCATCAATGCCGAAATTAACAGTGGGGACTCAGGCGTGCGGGAGCCGGGAGAAGACGGTCGCGTTGGCTCGACGGACGCAGATTCTCCCGCCTCTCCTGATGGGGAGACTGGCGGCCTTTTCAGAATAGGTGGTTCGGGAGATTCGGCACAGCGCGCGGACTCCGTAAATTCAAAAACCTCCGCAGAATCCCAGGAAAAAACCAGGAAGCGTTCCAGGGACGACGCATTCAGCGCGGATCCGTCACAGGAGTCAGATGATTCCGTATATTTTGGCAGAGCGTCTTCCGGTGCGGACTCGGATAACGGGTCAGAACCGAAAAAACACGCCGGAGACGATGCAGACGCGGCCGGACGGGAAGCCGGGCGCGAATATTACGGCGAGCCGCGGGAAAAACCAAAAAGGGATGAGTCGAGCGGTTTCGGAAGCCGGGACCGGGGCGGATCGGACGGCGAAGATCCGTATTCATCCCGGGGCCACCTCTTCGGAGACGGTTCCGGCGGTAGGTCAGGTCGCTTCGGTCTGGTTGTGCTCGTTCTGCTCGCGATGTTTTTTGCAATGTCGCTCTTTTCTTCCCGCCCGGACACGCAGTTGGTCTCTTATACCACGTTCATGAATGTTGTTGAAAACAACAATGTGAAAAGCGTCGATATAAAGAGCAGTGGAAAAGTCGAATTTGTCGCTGTTAATGGCAATACATATCGCACCAAGATTCCTTATTTCGATGAAACTCTGATGGAGAGCCTCCGGAACCACGGGGTGGATATTTCAGGTAGCGACGAGAGTAGGACATTCCTTTCATTGGTCATCGAGTTTCTTCCGATGCTGATTTTCATCGGCTTCATGTTCTTTATCATGAGAAACGCGTCCGCAGGCGGTCAGATGATGAATTTCGGTCGCACCAATGCCCGTCAGACCGGAGAGAAGGACGTCAAGACTAAGTTCAAGGATGTTGCGGGGCAGAAAGAGGCAAAATTCGAGCTCGAGGAGGTTGTGGATTTTCTGAAGGATCCGAAGAAGTTCACCGAGATCGGCGCGCGCATACCGAAGGGGGTTCTTCTTGTGGGCCCTCCGGGAACAGGAAAGACCCTGCTTGCCAAGGCCGTTGCGGGAGAAGCAGGAGTTTCGTTTTTCCATACCTCTGGTTCCGATTTTGTTGAGATGTTTGTTGGAATGGGCGCGTCCCGCGTCCGAAGCCTGTTTGAGATGGGACGGAAAAACGCCCCGTGCATTCTCTTTATCGACGAGATCGACGCTGTGGGTAGAGCAAGGGGATCCGGTCTTGGCGGCGGACACGACGAGCGTGAGCAGACGCTGAACCAGATCCTTGTCGAGATGGACGGTTTCGACACTACAACGGGCGTGATTGTGATTGCCGCAACAAACAGGAGCGACGTGCTTGATCCCGCCCTGCTCAGGCCGGGTCGATTCGACCGCCAGGTGGCAATAACGCTTCCCGACATTCAGGAAAGAGAGGATATTCTGAAAATCCACGCATCAAAGGTGAAGCTGGACAATGCGGTGGATCTCAGGCGCATTGCCAGAGCCACGAGCGGAGCCAGCGGAGCGGATCTGGCGAACCTTGTAAACGAGGCGGCTCTTTTTGCCACGCGCGCAAAGAGAACTCGGGTCGAGATGCAGGACTTCGAGCAGGCGCGGGACAAGATGGTGCTGGGTGTTGCAAAGAAGAGCCGCGTCATGACTGAGCGTGATAAGCTTCTCACGGCATACCATGAATCGGGACATGCCCTTCTTTTCTACTATCTCCCGGATCTCGATCCGTTGTATAAGGTGACGATTATTCCCCACGGCAATGCCGGCGGGGTGACGATGGGACTGCCGGAGGAGGATGCGTCCTATATAAAGAAAAGCACTCTTCTCTCTCATATCACCATGTCCATGGGAGGTTATGTTGCCGAGGAGATTCTAAACGGTCAGACCTCCACGGGCCCGTCTTCAGACATCAAGCAGGCCACGGAAATTGCGCGAAGGATGGTCACGGAGTGGGGAATGAGCTCTCTTGGATTCATTTCTCTCGGTTCTGAGTCCGAGCCGCTTTTTCTCGGACGTGAGATTGCCCAGCACAAGGATTTTTCCGAAGAGACGGCACGTCGCATAGACGAGGAGATCCAGGGGATCCTTTCCTCTTGCATGAAGAACGCAAGGGATATATTGAATTCTCACAGCGATCAGTTGGATGCGCTCGCTCACGAACTTGTGCTCCGCGAGACGATGGATGATCACGACGTTCGGGAATTTCTCGGCTTCGAGGATATCGGGAAAAAGAATACCGATATCTTGTAGGCGAAACACCGGAAAGCGGTTTTTCCGGACGGGTTGGAATATATGACAGAGCAGAAATACAAGCGAAATTTTTGCATAATCGCTCATATCGACCATGGAAAAAGCACCCTTGCCGACCGTTTTATCGAGAAGGCTCGGATTTATACGGGGCGCGGCGGCTTGGTGAACCAGGTTTTGGACAACATGGACATAGAGCGTGAGCGGAGGATAACGATAAAAAGCCAGGCG
>CAMKPI010000076.1 GCA_946414625.1 uncultured Spirochaetaceae bacterium
GGAGATGTTTATGTGGGGGCATGAGTCCGGGTGGGTATTCGGCGGATGAGGACGGCTCTGCGAAAACGGAGCCCCGAGATGGCGCCTTGAACCCGGCCCGGGGGCGTGCGGCGGTCGAGGACGCTTCGCAGAACGGTGCGTTCTGATGTTGCCCCCGCCATATTTTTGACTTTTTACGACGGAATTCCCCAAAGGAATTGAAGCCATTTCAGGAGGTATGTATGTACGGATTGATTTTTATCTCACTTGTAGTTCTTTTCTTCATTGTGCTGATCTTCAAGTGTGTCGTCGTGGTGAGTCAGTCTGAGACGATGATCTACGAGCGGCTTGGAAAATTCCATAAGTCCCTGCACCCGGGGCTGAACCTTGTGGTGCCTATAATCGACAGGCCTCGTTCGATTCTCTGGCGGGTGAGCGGAAAGGAGCAGGGAGACGACCTTATCTCTCCCACGCGGTATGTGACGCGGATCGACCTCCGCGAGCAGGTGTATGACTATCCCAAACAGAATGTCATCACAAAGGACAACGTGAACATCGAGATAGACGCTCTGCTTTATTTTCAGATAACCGATCCGAAGAGTGCGGTTTACGAGGTGGCGGATCTGCCCAACGCCATCGAGAAGCTCACTCAGACGACCCTGCGAAACGTAGTGGGCGAGATGGAGCTGGACGAGACCCTCACCAGTCGCGACACGATCAACACAAAGCTTACCCGTATACTGGACGAGGCCACGGACAAGTGGGGAGTGAAGGTGAACCGCGTGGAGCTGAAGGACATCATGCCTCCGCGAGACATCCGTGAGTCGATGGAGAAGCAGATGCGAGCCGAGCGCGACAGGCGGGCGCAGATTTTGAAGGCCGAGGGAGAGAAAACCGCAAGCATCCTCGAGGCGGAGGGTGTTCGCGAGTCCCGTGTGAACAGGGCTGAGGGCGAGCGGCAGGCGGCAATCCTACTTGCCGAGGGCGAGGCGAAAGCAAAAATCGAGCGTGCCCGGGCGGAGAGCGAGGCTCTGGAATTGGTGACAAAGTCTTTCGGAGATGCCAAGGCGGCTGCGAACTACCTTGCAACGATGAGGTATATTGAGACTCTGGCGTCTGTTGCAGGAGGCAAAGACAGCAAGGTGGTTTACATGCCGTACGAGGCCACAGGCGTGCTTTCCGCTGTGGGAGGCATCAGGGAAATGCTCGCTGGAGGAAAAGGAAAGGCGACCTCCTGAGACGCGCGGGCTCACGGGGCTCGTGAGGTCTACGGGCAATCAACAAGAGCGCACGTTGGAAACATGTTCTTGAGGTTTGTGAGGCTGCGTGGCGATTCTCTGCTGCCGGTTTTTTCGTGGGCTTTTTTTCTGTTTCCGGATTTTTCACAGGTCGATTCTTCGCGCCCGGATTTTCCACGGGGCTCGTGAGGTTTGTGAGGCTATGGGACTGCGGGGCTACAAGGCGGTTTTCCGCTGCCGGATTATTTGCGATGCGGTTTTTCGCTACTGGATTATTTACGAGACGATTCTCCGCGCCCGGATTTTTCGCAGCAGAAGAGGCACCTCGAACGCGCACATTGCAGCCCAGCCCGCGAAGTAGCTCCATGGCAGGGCGGAGAATGTGAACCGTCCTATGAGAATTGCCGCCCAGGCGGCGCCGCAACGCGCAGCCATGTTGAGAACCGAGCTGACGAGGGTGATCTTCATGTCTCCGATGCCTCGGAAGTAGCCCTGGATGCAGTTTGTGAACGCGGGCAGAGGATACATGAACGCGATGAGTCGGAGGTATGCTGCGCCGGAGTCCAGCACCGCGGGGTCTTTTGTGAAAAACATCATCACGGGTCGCGCGGCAAAGAAGAGGGCGAGACCGACCGAAAGACCGAAACCCAGTTCCAGCATGAGACCGGCTTTGAAGACGAGGTTCACCCTGTTTTCAAGGCCGGCTCCTTCGTTTTGCGCCATCATGGTGCTCATTGCGTGGGCGATGTTCTGCTCGGGGACAATGGCAAAGTCGTCCGTCCGGTTCACCGCGCTGAATGCCGCCGTGCCGGAAACCCCGAGGGTGTTCACAAAGCCCTGAATTACCAGCTTTCCCGCCTGAACCGATGACTGCTGCATGGCGCTTGTGATGCCATAGGACAGGGTCTGTTTCAGCGCACGGATATCGATGCGGAAGAGTCCTCGTCTTATTCTGAAAATCGGAAATTTAACATAAATATATATTCCACAAAGGATTGCAGAAAGACATTCGCAGGCTGCCGTTGAAATTGCCGCTCCGTTTGTTCCGAGATTCAGAACCACCACGAGAAGGATGTCTCCGGCGATGTTGAGCGCGGCGGAAAGAGACAGAAAGAATAGCGGCGAAGCGGAGTCTCCAAGAGCGCGGAGCATTGAAGCAAAGTATCCGTAGGCAAAGCTGAATACAAGACCTGAGGTGGTTATTCTGAGATAATTTGTTGCTATATAAAGAATAGATTTGTCAACATAAAGAGTTGTCAATATGAGAGGCGCTCCGAGAAATATGAGAGCGGCCACAAGAGCGGAGAAGACGGCGCCTGCGCAGAAGCCGGTCCAGATCTGTCTTTGGAGGGCTTCGGCATCCTTTGCGCCGAAGTGATTACTCGCCAAAAGTCCCGACCCGAGGCATAGCCCGTTTGTGAAGAGGAGAATCAGCGTCATCACGGGGTTGGAGGTGCCTATTGCCGCCAAGGCTTCGGGGCCGATGCAGCGACCGGCGATAACCCCGTCCACGGCATTGTATGTCAGCTGAAGAATCTGTCCGAGGATCAGCGGGATTGTGAATTTAACCAAAGGGGCAAAAATCGGTCCGTGAGTCATGTCGCGCGTCATTTCCTTAAGAATATATCACTCGGCGGGTCTCTTGTCAGTAGACCGCGGCGCCCGAGTGCCGGGAAAAATTTTAGTGGAAATAGTCTTGTTCGGATGATAAAATCAGTAGCGTTGGTTTCAAATGCCGCCGCGCGCGGCGGCATTGTGCGGACGGAAGACTGCGGCATGTATAAGTCCGGCCCGGCGCAAATGTTTGATTTTTTAAGTTTTGGAGGTAATCATACAATGCAGATTTCAGCGTTGCAGAAGGCCCGCTACGGCTATAAGGCAAAACTTCCCTTGATTCTCAGGGGAAAAATTGGGGAGATCCAGGCGGAGTACGGCGAAAAGACCCGCTCGGAAGGTCAAGAGGAGGAGATCCAAAAGCTCTTCCCGAACACCTACGGCATGCCTGTTGTGTCGTTCGTAAAAGGCGCCAACTCAATAACCAGCAAAAAAATGAAAGTTGGTGTGATTCTTTCCGGCGGTCAGGCTCCCGGCGGACATAACGTGATCTGCGGCTTGTACGACGCCTTGAAGAATGCAAATCCGGAGAACGTCCTGTACGGCTTTTTGGGAGGTCCATCCGGGATCCTTGAGGATAAGTACATTGTTCTTGACGACGGGATTATAGACAGTTACAGAAATACCGGCGGCTTTGATATGATTCAGTCCGGGCGCACCAAGCTGGAGACGCAGGAGCAGTTCGCTGTCTGCACCGAGGTGTGCCATAAGCACGGCATCGACGCGATTGTGATTATCGGCGGTGACGACTCGAACACCAACGCCGCCGTACTTGCGGAGTACTTCAAGGCGCACGGTGAGGATATCTGCGTGGTGGGTTGTCCCAAGACAATCGACGGAGACCTGAAGAATAAATGTATTGAAACGTCCTTCGGGTTTGACACTGCATGCAAGACGTACAGCGAGCTCATCGGAAATATTGAGCGGGATGCCAACAGCGCCCGTAAGTACTGGCATTTTGTCCGCCTTATGGGGCGCAGCGCCAGCCATATCGCCCTGGAGTGCGCAATCCAGACTCAGCCGAACATCTGTCTTGTGGGCGAGGAAGTGGAAGCAAAGAATCAGAGCATCGACGACATCACGGCCTATATCGCATCGGTTGTGGCAAAGCGGGCAGAGAAGGGACTGAACTACGGCGTTTGCCTTGTCCCTGAGGGGCTTATTGAATTCATCCCGTCCATGAAGGTTCTCATAGGGGAGATAAACGATCTTGTGGCAAAGAGGGCTGCGGAGTTCAACGCAAAGGCTTCAATGGCCGAAAAAGAGGCTTTCATCGAGTCTCTACTCACCGACGCGTCGAAGTCTGTTTTCCGTTCCCTGCCTGCGGGAATCCGCGCGCAGCTGCTTTTGGAGCGGGATCCTCATGGCAACGTGCAGGTGAGTCTTATCGAGACGGAAAAGCTCTTCATCGAGACTGTGAAAGCTCGTCTTGCGGAGATGGCGAAAAATGGCGAGTACAAGGGTAAGTTCAGCGCGCAGAATCATTTCTTCGGCTACGAAGGGCGTTGCGCGTTCCCGTCGAACTTCGATGCGGACTACTGCTATTCCCTGGGTTACAACGCGGTGCTTCTCATTGCTAACGGGTTGACCGGGTATCTGTCCAGCGTCACGAACCTTTCCGAGAGCGCGGACAAGTGGGCTGCAGGAGGCATCCCCATCACGATGATGATGAACATGGAGCAGCGCGGCGGACGCCAGAAACCGGTTATCAAGAAAGCTCTTGTGGAGCTTGACGGCGCACCGTTCAAATACTTCGAAGCGCGCCGTGAGGAGTGGGCGGAGAATACTTGTTTTGTGTTCCCCGGAGCAATTCAGTATTTCGGTCCGTCTGAAGTCTCTGACCAGACGACGAAGACTCTTGCCCTGGAGCAGGGAAAGGCTTTGGCCTGACGGAGAGTCGGCGTTTTGCGGATAGGATTGGTGCGGTATGAAGATCACGATTTATGTAGATGCTGATTCCGTGCCCAAAGCTTTGCGTAGTATAATATTAAAAGCTGCCGTGCGATTAGGTGCGGCGGCTTTCTTTGTTTCCGACAGACCTTTGAAGGATGTGGAGGCATTCATCGCGGAGGATACCCACAGGCTTCGCGAGGAGATCCGCTCCGGCGGAAGGGCTCTTTCGACGGAAGAAAAGCGCGCCGTCCGGTCGAAACTTCGCTTCATCCAGGTGCCGGTGGGCGAGGGAAGCGCGGACGACTGGATTGTGAAGAGCGCTGAGGAGGCTCTCGAGAAAGACGCAGAGCTCCGAGTCCTTGCTGTGACGCACGACATCCCCCTTGCCGCGAGGCTCCTGGAGACGGACGATTTTTCGCGGTGCGTGGAGATGGACGAGCATGTTCGACGCGTGGAGATGGCGGGTTCTGCGAGGTTTTTGGAGACTGACGGCACTGCGCGGCGAGTTGAGATGGCTGGTTCTGCGCGGCTCTTGGAGACTGACGGCACTGCGCGGCGCGTGGAGATGGCGGGTTCTGCGCGGCTTTTGGAGACTGACGGCATTGCGCGACGCGTTGCAGTGATTGACGATAGAGGCGGTGAATATACCCGGGAAGATATAAAAACTCGCCTTGCGGATAGGCTTGTGAACGCAGAGCTGCGCTCAGCGGGGGTTTTTGCCGATCTTCAGGGAAAGCAGACGGATAGCGGCACGGTGAAAGCCTTTGCCGATTGTCTTGATCGGGTATCTCGCAGGCTTCTCGACACGAGAGTATGAGACGAAAGGCCTTGTTTCCTTTTTTATCTTTTTTTGAGCAAAATTTTTTCAAAAACCTCTTTTATTTTATCTTAATTTGTGTTACTATATTAACGGCGGTTATCAGTAGTGGTGCATAATTTCAGCCGGGGCGGATGTGCTTTTGGCTGTTCTGGAGGCGTGGGTGGATATGGAGCGAAGAGAAAGGGCATTTTTGGAAGCAGTGAATTACGAGACTGTGTTGCGCGCTGTCCGGTGCTCCGATGCAAGAGCCTCTGCGTTTTTCAGGCGTCTGCGCTCCTGGTGCGACACTTCTCGTCCGATTTCTGAGAACATCGAGGCATATAAGTTTATCGCCTGCGCCACAGAGAAGGAGCTTTTGGACGCACAGTCTCAAGTTCTGAAGTCGTTTGAGAGCCTCCCGGACGATGCCGGAATCATAACGGACACAGATCCGGAGTGGCCAGTGGGGGTAAAAAACGTGATGTTCCTCTATTTTCGGGGCGATGTGTCTCTTCTTGGAAAGCCCTCCGTTGCCGTCGTCGGGACGCGGAGGCCGACGGACAAGGCTTTGGAGAACGCAAGGAAGATAGTGGATTCTCTCGGTGAAGGCTATGCTATAGTAAGCGGTCTTGCTCGTGGGATAGACGGCGTTGCGCATATCGAGGCGCTTTCGCGCCTTTACGGAACTGTCGCCGTGCTTGGAACTCCCGTTGATGCGTATTATCCTGCCGAGCACCGCGCCCTTCAGGATATGATCGCCGAAAAAGGACTTCTGGTGTCGGAGTTTGGTCCGGGGCGTGTTGTGCAGCAGTATTTCTTCATTCAGAGGAATGAGACGATTTCTTCCATTTCCGAGGCGTCCTTTGTTGTGGAGTCTTCCGACGGCGGCGGAGGAGTCCGCGAGGCTCGGTATGCAGAGGCTCAGGGTAAGGATGTGCTCGTGCTGAGAGAGGTTTATGAAAACCAGTCTCTCCGCTGGCCGCGTGAGATCCGGTCCGTCGTCGTGGTCCCTTCTCCGGAGGATGCCTTGCAATGCGTCAGGAATTCCGAGCCGTACAGGGATAGAAAATCAAGCATTGACGCTTCTCTGATAAAAGAAAACGCGTCTTGATTTTTGAAGCCAGTTTTCTCTGTCTTGCCCGTCTAGGATGAGGCTTTTTGATGTGAGCGGATCCGCCCCGGATGGCGGAGTATGGTGGTTTATTGAGCGGGACGACTCTCAGTCCTGGGGCTCCGGTTTTTTGTCCGGGTTTTTCTCTGTGCGTACCAGCAGGAAGCGCCTTACCGCGAAGAGCGCTGCAATCGCCAGCACCCCGAGAAGCAGCTCCCAGGTTTCCAGGTGTTGAATGATAAGATGCCGCGTCACGGCAAATAGAAGCACTTCCACCATGGAGGCGAAGTCGTTTTTGCAGAGCAGTTTTATGAACTCTATGCCGATAAGCGCGTCGAAGAGGTATTTCAGGAAGTCTGAAAGCCCGGACACACAGAACAGATCCCAGAATCCTTTGAACCCGAAAAGGTGCGACGTAATACCGACCAGCGCAAAGACTGAGACGACGAACTCAAGCCAGCCCACAATGGAGAAAACGACTCTGCGTGATTTATGCAATGCTTCGCTCATGGTTTGATTTTATGCGTGCGCGAGGGTTTTTACAATCGGAATTTTGGCGCCGGGTTGCGGGCGGCGGCTGGACGGTGTGGAAATGGAAGTGGCGAAAAACCCTGGGACTTTGGCGCTCGCTCTGGCGCGTGGTTGCGGGTAGGGCTGGACGGCGCGGAAATAGAAGCGGTGAAAAGCCCTGGAACCTTGGTGCTCGCTCTGGCGTGTGGTTGCGGGAAGAACACCAATGTCGCAAAGTGCGCGACGGGCGCCTTGGTGCTCGCTCCGGCGCGTGGTTGCGGGCGGCATCTGGACGTACGGAAATGGAAGCGGTGAAAAGCCCTGGGACTTTGGCGCTCGCTCCGGCGTGTGGTTGCTTTGATTGACACTGTGCCTTGTAAAAAATAGAA
>CAMKPI010000077.1 GCA_946414625.1 uncultured Spirochaetaceae bacterium
CTGTATATTTTCCCTGCAAAGGCTTTTGGAAGCAGCCTTGTGGGCTGGATTTCAAACTGGGGCAGCTCTCTTGCGAACATAGTAGCGGTGTCTTTTTCTTCGATTTACGTCTCGATATACATCTCCGTTGGTTTCAGCCTGCCTGATGGGGCAGAGGTGCCTCTCGCGGTGGCGTCGATTTTCTTCTGTCTTGCCATTTGCATCACTCGCAACAATGTTTTCAGTAAAGCAAACGGCGCTTTGGTCGGCGTTCTTATTTTAACAATGCTGATTTACATCGCGCTGTCGTTTGGTTCGGGACTCTGGGACTCGTCCCATTTCAAGCCTTTCCTCACGCAGGGCTCTCTTGGGCGTTTTGGATTCCTCAGGGCTGTGCCGGTGGCGATGCTGGGCTATGGCAACATCGTCGCGATGGCCTTTCTCGTGTCCAAGGCAAAGGATCCGGCCCGCACCCTTCCGCGCGCTGTGGTCATATCAATGCTGTTTGTCGTGGGGCTCTATTCTCTGATGATTGTAGCCACCCTCGGCCTTGTGAGGGTCTCTTATCTCCAGGAAAATCCCGGACTGTCCTTTATTCCGATTTACGCGGCATGCTTCACTGCGCTGCAGAATTATCCGTGGATTACAAAGGTTGTGTCGGTATCTGCCGGGCTTTCGTTGCTTACCACGATGATAATCCTCTTGCAGGTGACCGCGAACGGCTTTGCTGCGTCGGCTGACGACGGCATCCTTCCTTCTGTTTTCAGGAAGCGGAACAAGGATGGCGAGCCTGTGGCGGGTATGGCGATTGTGGCTCTGCCGTGCATTGCCATCGCGTTGTTCCCGTCATTCACTGAGCGTCTTGTGAGCCTCGGAGCACTATTTTCTGTTGTTTCAATTGTGCTGAACGTGGTCGCTCTTTTCAAAGCAAGGCAGGATCGGGCAGGGGAGATGACGTGCTGTGGATCCTCTGGTAGAGAAGATGCCGGCGGGGATGCTCCGGGCTCTGTGCCTCGGAAACCCTCGGGGCTCTCCGCGCCTGAAGGGGGAAGCGTTGGCGACGAATCAGGAAAGCCTTGCTCGAGGCTTTTCGTCTCTCCGGGAGGCAGCGTGGTGCCTGTTCTGCTTTTAGTGGCAATCTTTCTCTGTTACCTTGCGGACATCACATCCGGATGGCAGATTTGGGCTTACAGCGCTTTCTGTTATGCTGTTGGCGTTTTGATTTACGCGTTTCGAAGGAGATGACGGGTGCTGCACGGGCCTGCGGTAGAGGTGCGTTTAGCATACGTGCTGCGAAAAATGACGACTGCGCTACAAAGTTCCGAATTCGGAACTTTGTAGCGCAGATTATCTGAAAATTTGTACGTACAAGGTTCCGGAAGCCGTGATTTCATGCGGGTCTCGAGTCTCCGAAGTATGGGCGGGCAAGAGAAGGAGCAAATGGGCTTTATGCCGGGGTTTTGACGCCCGGATCTGCTCTGAGAGACGATCCGCGCGATGCGGTAAGTGGTTTTATGGAAAGCGACGAAAAGATCGATAATTTAAAAAAAGACGGACAGAGCGCTGGGCTTGTCTCTGCCCTCCGTAAAATGGGGGAAGATGCTACCAAAGAAGACGTAAAAAAAGTCCGGGAAAATATGGATGGCATGAAAAAGGGGCCTCTGAAACGCATATGGCACAAGGTCCAGCGACTTTGGAAGGCTTTCATCTCTCCCGACACCCCGTCCGCCTTGCGCGCGCTCGTTATCGGCTCTCTCATATATATGGTGACCCCTATAGACATAGTTCCAGATTATATCCCGTTCGCGGGGCTTCTGGACGATGTGGCGATAATCTCCGTCGTATATGCGATTTTGGTGAAATCTACCGCGCATGTAAGCATAAAGGCCGTGGATACGGCAGATGTGGAAGTCATGGATGCGGAAGGGAATTCTCATGATGGGTTTGTGCCGCACATATCTGGGGGCGGCACCCTCGTTCCCGGAGACATTGTGGCAACCCAGCGTATGGCATATATGCACTACGGTATTTATATCGGAGGCGGGGAGGTAGTCCATTTCAACAATCCTGACGGGGGTTTGGAAATTATGGGGCGCAGCAACGACATCATCCGGTCCTCTATGGAGGATTTTCTCCGAGGAGACAAACTGTACGTTGTGAGGGAGAAAAAGGGCTCAAAGTACAAGCCGTTTCCGGAGTCCGAAGTTGTTGAAAGAGCCCTCTCATGCCTCGGCGGCAGCCGCGGCACGTATAATCTTTTCGGTCATAACTGCGAGCATTTCGCTTATTGGTGTAAATACGGCGTCCACGATTCCGCTCAGGTCTCCGCGGTCATGGATGCTGCAAAAACGGTGCTGGTTGCCATGATTCTGGGCTGATGTCGTCGCTCTTTGCCACGTCTCTATCGGCGGATCTACGGCCTTCGGCGCGTTGGCTTGTTTTTTTCTTACCTTTTCGTGTTCGCGCTTTTCTCGCTTCCGTGCCCATTGTGTTCTCCGTGCTTTGCTCTCCGCGCTCTCTGCGTTTTGTGACCTTTTTGTGTCCCACGCGTTTGTCTCGTCGCGAATAGCTCATCCGGTGATTGCAGCAGGGTGGTGCTTTGTGTTTCTCGATCCACGTGCGTCCTAGCCGATTCTCTCATTCTTCTTGAAATCGAAAATTTCGCTGACTCGTCGCCTTCCGTTGTCATCAAAGAGTATCTGCACTCCAAGATCCAGCGCATCCCTGACATCCTCTTCCGTGATGCCCGCGCTCATTCCGCCCGTCCTTTTCTTTTTTTTCGCGCCGCCCGATTCTTCCGCGGAGCATAGACGCAGGAAACGCCTCAGTATGCCCCGCGCATTCTGCGCGTGCACTGTGCCCATTCCCCCCCTGTGACCCGTAAGCCAGGACTCTATGAGGGCGAGCGCAGCCTCGTCGCGAACCTCTCCATATATGATTCTGGAAGGGTTTTCCCTGAGGGAAGCCTTCACTGCGTCGAAGCCTGAAAGGAACATCCCCGTTGTAATCTCGCTGCGGTTCCAATGGCTCTCATTGATGAAAATCTCTCTTGTGTCCTCGATGATAAGGATTCTCTCTCCGGATGGTATCTCGTTCGCCAGGGCTGTGAGTAGGGTTGTCTTTCCGCTTCCGGTCTCGCCGGAAATGATCACGCTCCTGCGTTCCCGCACTGCTCGGAGCATTGTTTCCATCTGTGAGCTGGTGAACATGCCTGTCTCCAGCAAGGCTCTCATGTCGCCCAAAGCGGCGCTGTGTCGCCTTATGGACAGGGCGGCTCCGAATCCGCCTGTTGGAATCCTGACGTGAATCCTCGCGTCGTCGAAGGGCATTTTCGTGTCCAGCACAGGGTTTTCCGCATTCAGTGTCTTCTCCTCAAGACCAGCGAGGATGCATCCCAGCGTCTCTATGTCCCGTCCGTCCGCCACTGTTCCCGCGCACCTCCATTCCGCGAGCCTGTTCTGCACAGCGATGGTTCGCGATTCCGGGTTGATCTCGAGATCCACATCGTCGTCGTTCATGTAGGAGGTGAATTTACTGTATATGTTATACAGCAGGCCATTGCCGTATTCCGGTTTTCTTCCGTCTTCAGGTGTATTCATCATTGATAATCCTCCTTTGGTAAAATAATTCTTTGTAATAAAAGTAAATAAAAACATAATAAAATATTTTTTCAAAAAATATAAAATTTCTATAGACAAAAATAAAAATTTCATGTAATAATCACCGTGTAGAGAATCACATAAAAAACAATTAAAGTCAAGGCTATAAATAAATGATTGTTTATGGTGTGAAATATAAGGCAATACAGTGTCGGGTTGAAACAGGCGGGAATGCTTGTTTGTGACAACGTCTGATAACGACGGGCAAAGCACAGGGAACAGTGTCGTTTTGAACCGGGCGTTATGGCAGTGCTTCGAGTCGTGCGCTGAAACAACGGAAGGCGGGGGGGTATGCGGTTCCTCGGCGGTTTGGCTTTGGTTTGGCTTTGGCATTGGTTTGGCACTGAAACGGCTTGTAGGGATGAAATATGCGGGACGCTTGGTCTCCGCGAGGAATGCATATGAAAAGCAGGGATGGATCCGGAATTCTGAAGACCCGGAAGAACAATAGTGAGCTGCGCCGGATGGAATCGGTCTGGATCTACAGGGGTGTTGTTGTCGCTCTTCTGGCTGTGCTTGCGCTCTCTTTTTTCCATAACGCTCGGATTGCCATGCGGGGCGGTGTAAGCATTCCGTACGTGGTTGAGCTGGATATGGCCACCGGTGAGCAGAAAATCAACCGCGCGGTGCCGCTTGACGGCTACGAGTACACCGAGCAGGTGATGGTCAACACGGTCCGGACGTTCATCACCCGGCTGCGCCGGGTCGGCATTGATGCTGTGGATAACCGCGAGCGGATCACATGGGTGTGCTCTTATTGCACCGGTGATGCGCTGAATTATGTAAAGAATTATTACAACGAGAATCATCCGAATATAAGGAAGAACAACGAGCGTGTTGAGGTTGTGGTCTACAACGCGATGCCGATAAAGTCTGCGGGTCTGAAATTTCAGGTCGACTGGAACGAGACGGTTTATAACTCGAACAACAAGGTGATATCTGAGAGGAACTACAGGGCGGATATCGAGGCAAGGCAGTACAGGCCCACAAAGGACGCAAGCGATGTCAATCCTTTGGGTTTTTACATCACTTACATATACATAAGTCCTATCAAGGATGGTTTTGTGGTGAAGGGCGACTGATTGTGTGAGGCGTGAATATATGGGGCATGATTGTATGAGAAGCAATAAAAAGATATTTTGCAATTTCGATAATGTAAGAGGAGTGAGCGGTTTTTTTCCGGTATTGAGAGACTCTTTCTCTCGTGCCGTCCCATGGGGCTTGTTGCTTTGCTTTGTGCTGCTGACCTCGGGGTGCGCCTCGACATACTACACGGAACTGCCTTCCCGGCAGCCTGCTGTGTACACAGAATCGACATCCCCAAAGGATGAGGTGGTGGCTCGGGAGGTGCAAAGAGCGATGGACGAGGCGTCCTCTGCGGAAGACGCCGCCGGTTCAGGTGGGGACTCGGGTGTGCCTTTCCCGGACGGGACGGATGGCACGCATCGTAGTATTGACCGCGTCGGACACGACTCGGGTGTGCCTTTCCCGGACGGGTCGGATGGCCTTCAGGACGGATGGGCCGGGGAAAACCGTTTCGGTTCAAAATCCGGCGAATCACAGCAAGCCCAGGCGGGTGACTTCCGGTTCAGAAACATGATTTTCAGGGACGGCGGCGAGGAAAGTGTGCTTCAGGAGGACTCCGGCGCCATGCCTCGCCAGGGTAGTTGGGATTCCTTTGCTGAGGTATATCCGGCAGGGGAAGGCGGAGACGCGGTTCAAGGTATCGGGAACGCAGCGAGAGATGGCGTTCACCCGATGGCGCGCTGTGAAACGGAATACGATGACTCGGAGGCGATAATCGAGGCTTTGTCGGAACGCCTTTCGTACTACGAATCTCTTGCGGGGTCGGATGCGGCTTCTCCTGGAGGCTCAGAAAGAATTCCGGATGCTCTCTTCCCCGCTGGAAACGTTTCCGCTTTGCAATCCGGCACTCCGGGAAGCGGCCGGGGCGCGGCTGCGGAGGACATTATCTCTTCCAGCGTCTCAGGCGCCAGACGGACAGTCACAAGTGCCTACAACTTCGTGAATTCGACCACGGTGTACAGCTATGTAAAAGGCATGGTCTACGATGTGTTCTATCATCCTGAACACGCCACGTCGATTCGTCTTCAGGCGGGGGAGGCTCTCTCGTATGCCGCTTTGGGGGACAGCAATAACTGGACGATAGAAACGCTGGAGAACACGGAGGAAGGAGAGGAATATACATATGTACACGCGCGTCCGTTCGCGCCGGGAGAAACCGACCTTCATCTTTATACGGACCGCAGGGTATACCATTTCCGCCTGATATCGTCGGATGGTGCATATCAGGTACAGGTGGAGTTCCGATACCCAGATTCGGATGTTGTGAAGTCTTCCGGCGGCATTTCCAGCCTGGCTGCTCAGGGCGGAGCCGGAAGGCCCTCCTCCGGCGTGGCAGGATCGAAGGCAGCCGGCAGCTCCGCTTCGTCCCGGTACGAGACAGCGACTGCGATGGCACAGGGCGTGCGGGATCTTAATTTCAATTACAGGATAACCGGCTCTGCGTCGTGGAAACCAGTGCGTGCATATTCGGACACGGTACGAACCTATATTCAGTTCCCGAATTCTTTTGCTACCAATTCGGAGACTCCGATTGTTCTGTTGAGGCACAACGGGCGCGACGAGATTGTGGATTTCACGGGTCGTGGGATCACGTATATAGTTCCGCTGATTCTCTCCACAAATGAGGTTTTTGTCCTGAAAGCGGGCAGGGAGGAGTGCTATGTGGGGTATTAGCGGTGTTTTTCCGGTTGAGGCGTATATGGTGTACGCGGAAAGGGTGCAGTTGTCACCGAAGATTCGCGGAACGAGTTTTCGGGTGAAATGCGTATGGTGGACGGCCTGGAGACAGATAGCCTCGTTCTGACGAATCGGAGTCCGGTAGTTTAGCGTTTGGAGAAACGGTTTTTGTGCTTGGGATTGTCTGATTTTGGACGACTGAGCGAGAGCTGGGGTTGTGCGGGTACTTGTTGTGGGGCACTGCCCCCGGTTTGGACAGTGGCTCTGTGCCGCGGTTGCCCTTTGGGGTGGATCATAAATAAAACGTTCGCGGGTGGATCAGTAATCAAAGATGGAGGCCGCCTATGAGGCTGGCATTGCCTTCGGCTCGGACAACGCTCCTGGGGTGGATCGGATGAAATATTTGAAATCGGAGAAAATCAGGAGAACTCTCGTTGTGGCTGCGATCCTCGGAGTTTTGGGACTGTGCCTTTATGTTGTACTGTCGGAACGCAAGACCCGGCGACCCATCAAGCCTGATGAAGACATGGTTGTCCTGGAACCGGCGCCGAAAAACCTCCTGTTTTTGTCAAAGGACGGCACCAGAGTTGACAGCGGCGGAAACATTGCTGTGGAGATCGGCGGGAAGGAGTACACGGTGCTCCCGGACGGCTCCGTTTGGGTAGAGAGTGAGGACGGTCGGATTGTCCAGGTGTCCGATCCGAGGCTGATAAACACCGTCCTGACCCGCGCCCTCGCCGCATCGGAGGAGGCTTTCTCAGATTCGGACGCGATAAAACGGAACATCTCGTTGGACGACTTGTCCGAAAGCGAAATAAAGACCCTTGCAAGGATCCTCGGCGTGTCTGAGAGCGCGTTAGCTCGCATCGCTGAGGAGTCTCAGGAAGGCGGCGGACCGGCGAGGACGCTTTTGGATGCCCTTGGGATATTGGATCTTCGCACGCTTTCCGACACCGAGATATCGGATCTTGCCGCAAGGCTCGATGTGCCGGAGGAAGCCCTTCGCGGGATTGTCGAGAAGGCAAGGAATGAAGGAAAGGCTGTTTCCGTGGACGACGCGATAC
>CAMKPI010000078.1 GCA_946414625.1 uncultured Spirochaetaceae bacterium
CCTCATATCGTTCAGGTCGGACTCCTTCAGAATAAGACCACGCGAGATTCGCTCTATCTCGACGGAAAGGTCGGCTGTCTTCCTGTTATTCTCATCCTCCGCCGCATAGTTCTTTTTCAGCGAGGAGTCGAGAGATATGCGCTGCGAGAGTATGCCCTCCGGATCGGTAAACTCATCCAGAAATTCCGGGATTGTGCCGCTGAACTCCTGGAATGCGCCTTTGAGCTCGAGCAGCTCCGCCTGAATGCTTTCCCCGGCATCGTCTACTGCGTCAAGGAACACTTCTCGCTCAAAATCGACGCTTGCGATTTTTTTCAGGTGATCGACTCTCTCCCGAAGAACCGTCTCCGCCTTCTTCATCTCGGAAAAGAAGTTCTTCTCCGCGCTCATTCGGAAAGCCTTGCTGTACTCGGAACCGTTCACGTCCTTCTGAAGCTTATCCGCAATGCTTGTCGCAAGGTCGGAAAGGCGCTCGGTTATCATCTGCCTGTCGCGATACAGAGCGTTGTTCTGCTCCTTTATTGCCTCGACCGCCGTCCGATGCCCCTCTCGCCTTGTCTTATCTGCCTCGATGTCGGAGGAAAGGCGTTCTATACTTGTACGGAGAATCTCCACATTGTCTTTCAGAGACTGCCTCAGATTCTTCTTCTCGTCGAGTGCCACGCGCGTGTTATTGAGTTTTTCCTCAACCTGCGAGGCTCGGAACGCAGCGTCCTTGGTGCGCTGATGCAGCTCGGTGTACCTCTCCCTCTGGATCTCCTCCTCACGCTTCAGGGCGCGCAGCTGCTCATCCGCGCGGGATATCTGAGCAGAGACGGTCTCCTTCTGTTCGCGCATCGCGTCGAGCTCCTCCCTCTGCTTGTAAATTCCGGTGCGTTTTTCCGAAAGGAAGGCCTCAATCTCGTTATATTCCGCTTCCTTCTGTTTCAGCTGCTCCTCTCTCACGCCGTAAAGCTTGGTGAGTGCCTGAACATAAGAGAGCTGGAGGTCTATCTCCAGGGTTTCCTTGCGGGAACTCAGCTCGCGACTTTTCAGAACCTTGTCCAGCTGGCCACGGCGGGAGTTGAGCGTTTTCTCCTGCTCCCTGAAAATCAGTTCCACCTGATCCAGGTTCGCTTCAGTTTTCTCCAACTTTCGCGCCGCGTCCTCGCTTTGCTGCTTGAAACGGCTGATTCCAGCCGCCTCTTCGAAGAGATACCGCCTGTCCTCCGGCTTCAAAGAAAGAATTCCATCGATTTTTCCCTGCTCCAAAACGCTGTATGCCGCTTTTCCAACACCGGTATCAAGAAACAGATCTTTGACGTTTTTCAGGAGAACCTTCTCGCGGTTGATGAAATACTCGTTCTCGCCGGTGCGCTTCATCCGACGTTTCAGCTCCACCTCGGAAGCCTGAATGTTCAGAAGCCCCTCCTCATTGTTCAGGGTGAGGATCACCTCACACATCGGCATCGGATGTCGCATGTCGGTTCCGCTGAAGATCACGTCCTCGCGCTTGCCTGCCCGGAGAGCGGAAAGAGCTCCGGTACCGAGAACCCACTTTATCGCATCAACAACGTTGCTTTTTCCACTGCCGTTCGGACCGAGAAGGCTGGTTATCCCGCTGGAAAACTCAAAGCGGGTTCTGTCCGCAAAAGATTTGAAGCCGTATAGTTCTATTGATTTTAAAAACATCTCTCTTACCGTTAAACCCCGTTCCCACATGAAATCATATCACTAATCTGGTAAGATTTACAGCATGAGCGACGATATCACGGTTTTTCAGGATCTGTTTGGTAATCCTTTTTTTGAAGATGCGCCCCGCGCCAGGCGAAGTGTCGCCTCAAAAAAAGGAGGGGGGATCATCCGCGTTTCAGATCCGCTGGATCCACAGACGCTGTTTCGGGCGGATGAATTCGTCATCGGCACAGACGAGGCCGGACGCGGATCGCTCGCGGGTCCCGTATGCGCCGCCGCGGTTGTTCTCTCCGAGGATTTTCCTGTTGAATTATTAAACGACTCGAAAAAAATGACAGAAAAAAAAAGACTCGCTGCCGAGGCTCTGATCAAGGAAAAAGCGCTCGCGTGGGCAGTCTCCTGGACAAGTCACAAGGAAATCGATGAAATCAACATCCTGAACGCAAGTCTTGTCGCGATGCTCCGCGCCTGTGAGAAAACAGTGAAATGCTTGCAGGAAAAAAATTTACTCCGCGGACAAGATGTCAGGATATATGTTGACGGCAACCATACGCTTGAGGAAGCGGTGCTGCCGCGAAGCACGTACAAAGCAAAAACGAACGATAACGAAGCAAGAGTTCCAGGAAACGAGGGAGCGTGCAGCACGAACGCACCCAAAACGCACAATTGCGGAGCCAGAGTACCCGAAGGCGAGGGAGCGTGCAACACGAACGCACCCAAAACGCACAATTGCGGAGCCAGAGTACCCGAAGGCGAGGGAGCGCGCAGCACGAACGCACCCAAAACGCACAATTGCGGAGCCAGAGTACCCGAGGGCGAGGAAGCGCGCAACGCTCGCGGGGACGGAAGCCGCACTGCCAAAGCCAGCAAAACTGCGCATCGTCAAACGGACGGAGAGCCCAAAGGCGGCATCCTTCCCGACGCTTTCCCGGCGCTCGCCATGGCGAGCGCCGCCTCATGCGCCGTCGTCAAAGGCGACAACCGCGTCTATCAAATCATGGCGGCCTCAATTCTCGCAAAAACCGCGAGAGACCGCCTCATGCGCCTTGCGGGCGCAAAATGGCCGGAATACGGTTTTGAAATTCACAAAGGCTACCCTACCTCCGCTCACAGTGCCGCAATCCGGAAAAACGGACCGTCCCCGATACAAAGGATGTCTTTCAGAATTCCTCCGACACCCGATCGCCTTCAGAAGGACCGGATTTAAACTCATCCCCCATCTGCGACTTACTCTTTAAGGTCTCGCCGGATTCCTCGCGGAACACCCCGGGATTATTATCACGCTCACCGCCCATGCTGTGGTTTTTAAAATCCCTTGAATAGCGGTCGTGATATCCGTCATCATGCACCTTGCTCTGCTTCTCCGCGTTGATTTTGACGTAATCCACAGCCTGCTGCATCTCTCGCAGGAACTCCCCCAAATCCTCTGGGTACACTATGATACTCTGTCGAATAAAACGCCCTGTCTCTTCGCTCACTTTGCTTTCTACGAGGTTCAAATACATGTCCCCGCGGTAGTTTTCCTTCACATTGAAGAAATATGTCCTGTCGCCGGTATGAAGCCTTGTAGAAAAAACCTCTCCCCTCTGTCCCATTTGAATCTCCTCCCTGCCACTATGTACTTTGCGCAAAACTATCTTTACCCGGCGGCTTTCCGGTATCATGCCATATCATTTCCACCGGAATATCGCAGCTGTGCGTCCGTCGCAACCGCCAATACCTCGCGTGCAGATGCCTTCCTTAGGTATAAATCAACTATCAAGCAAAAAAAAAGCAGAACACCGTCTGCTAGTTGGTCGCCTTGCGACCGGAAGCGCCCGACGGGAGTCGAACCCGCGTCTTCAGCTTGGAAGGCTGAGGTAATACCGTTATACCACAAGCGCAATTTCCGATTCCCAGGAATCGGAACTAAATTATCAAATTCGGAAAGACCTCCAGAGGCGGGAATCAATACGCCCTGCTGGAGTAGGTCTTGCGGGTCTTCTTCATCTGCTTCCTTGCAAGAGCCTTTTTCTTCCTGTGCTCAATCGCGGAAGGCTTCTCGAAATACTGGCGCATCTTGAACTCGCGGATGATACCCTCTTTCTCAACAAGCCTCTTGAAGCGCTTGATAGCCTTCTCAACGGTCTCGTTGTCATCACACTTGATGTATGCCATTCTTCCTCACCCCCTCTGCCTAAAAGCCCAATAATAAGAGCGGACAGCAGCTTCTTCTGTATGTTCCATTTACGAACAAACCTGAGTCCCATCCGAACTACTTGCAAACAATACTTTTTTTGAAAAAAATTGTCAATAGCCTGTCAATAACGCGTCGCTCTCACGCACTGGCGCGTCGGAGGATTACACTCGGTGATTAAACTTGTATGCGCCACTCTCCCACGCCAGCACACTTGCTGGACGAAAGTTCTTTGATTACCGACGCCTATCAATGATGCGTCGCTCTCGCACATAGGCGAGCCAGAGGCTTACACTACCCGCAGGAACGGTGATTAAACTTGTATGCGCCGCTCTCCCACGCCAGCACACTTGCTGGACGAAAGTTCTTTGATTACCGACGACTGTCAACAAAGCGCTGCTCTCGCGCGTTGACACGGCACCGCGAATCTCGCGCACAGAGGTGCCGGAAGCTTGGTGCCACCTTCCGTATACGCTCATATTCCGCGCACGATCTCAAAAAAACAAGGCGGGAGCCCATGGGCTCCCGCCTTGCAGCCTCAGCTCCGGCGCCGGCTTCTAAATCTCAGCGTCCAGCTTTAAAGTCTCGGCGCAAACCTCAGCCTCCAGTGTAGACTTCAAACTCAGGCGCTACCTTCAAAGCCTCGGCGCAGGCATCCCCCGCTCGGCACATACTTCAAACTTCGGCGCAGGCTTTACCCACTCAGCGCACAACCTCAAAATCTCGGTGCAGGCATCAGCTCCGGCGCCCGGCTTAAACCTCCTGCACTGCCTTCAAACTCTCGACATCTAGCTCCAAAGTCTCTGCACGGGCTTTACCCACTCGGTGCCCGCTTCAAAGTCTCAGCGCCGCTTCAAATTCCGGCACCCACTTTAAAATCTCGGCGCAGGCTTCCCCCGCTCGGCATCTACTTCAAACTTCAGCGCCGGCTTTACCCACTCGGCGCACAACCTCAAAATCTCGGTGCAGGCATCAGCTCCGGCGCCTGCTTCAAACATCCACCACCCGGCCTTACAGTCCGGTCAATCCTGCCTGAATTCAGCCGTTTTTCGCCTCGTAGTCCTTGAGGAATGCGACCAACGCCTCCACGCCCTCGATAGGCATCGCGTTGTATGCCGAGCAGCGCAGCCCGCCCACGCTCTTATGCCCTTTCAGGTTGTCGTAGCCCGCAGCCTTTGTCGCCTTGACAACAGCGGCATCCTTCTCAGCACTGTCCGTAACGAACGGAATATTCATCAGAGAGCGATCTTGCGGAACCACAGTGCCGTGGAACATCTTGCTGGAATCGAGGAAATCGTAGAACACGCGGGCCTTCTTGCGGTTGATCTCTTCCATCTTTTCCAGACCGCCTATTGTGTCTTTCAGATATTTGAACACCTTACCACAGCAGTAAATTGCCCAGCAGTTCGGGGTGTTGTACATGCTGCCATTGTCGGCGTGGGTCTTGTACTGCAGGTAGATCGGCAAATCAGTCAGGTCGTCCCGGATCAGATCCTCGCGGATTATCACCACCACCATGCCCGCGGGTCCCACGTTCTTCTGCACTCCCGCGTAGATCAAACCATACTTGGACACATCGCACGGGCGGGAAAGGAACATCGAGCTCTGGTCGCTCACAAGGATATGCCCTTTGGTGTTCGGCAGGGTGTTCCATGTCACCCCGTGGATTGTCTCGTTCTCGCAGATGTAGACGTAGTCAGCGTCCTCGGGAATGTCCAGATTAGAGCAGTCAGGGATGTACGTATAGTTCTTGTCCTTGCTGCTGGCCGCAACAATCACTTCTCCCACCTTCTTTGCCTCTTTGATCGCCTTGCTCGACCACGCACCTGTGTCGATGTAAACAGCCTTGCCATTCTTCATCAGGTTCATCGGGATCATCGAGAACTGGAGCGTCGCGCCGCCCTGGATGAAAAGCACCTTATAATTATCAGGAATATGCATGAGATCGCGCAAATCCTGCTCGGCATCATCGATAATCTTCTGATATACCGGCGAGCGATGGCTCATTTCCATCACGCACATGCCGCTTCCGCGATAGTTCATCATCTCATCGCGAATCTCCTCAAGCACAGGCTCCGGCATCATCGCGGGTCCCGCTGAAAAATTGAAAGTCCGTCCGTATTTCATTCTAGCTCCTTCATGGGTTATCAAAGAGATCCCTTCCTCCGGGCGGATAAGCCCCGCGGAGGCGCGCCTGTTGGAAGCAGCTCCCGGATTGCGGAAACCCACATTTCTTTGCAAAAAATTTTGGTATTCACGCAAAACTGTCCGCATTCTTTGCGTGATTTCACTCCACAAGGTCAAGCATAACACACAGAGGGCAAAACGCAACAAATATTTTTGGTAAATTACGAGAGAGGGCGCAAACAACAGGTTTTTCACGCATAGCAGCAAGGAGAACCAGACTTGTCTATCCAGCCGCACCTGCCCCGCCGAGCGTGACCGCGCCGGTATGGATTCCGAATTCCCTGCACGTAAGACCCGCAAACAGCAGAGGCTTTTGCCTCATGAAACCTTTCCACCAGGACCCACGTAATTCAAAAACAGAAGAAAGCGGCAACGCAGAGGCAAGTCTGATGCCCCGTGCTAACAGAGATCACGGCAGCGCAGAGGCAAAACTGAAAGTCCCGCGCGTACGGAGACACATCTTCTTGCAATATTTCGCTCAGCGCATGGGCAAAGGCAAGACTTATGCCTCGCGTTAACAGAGATCACGGCAGCGCAGAAGCAAAACTGAAAGCCCCGCGCGTACGGAGTCACATCTCCTTGAAATATTTCGTTCAGCGCATGAGCGGAGGCAAGTCTATGCCCCGCGATGACGGAGGCGGTTAATCCTCTGCATACGGCACAAGGACGACAGAGGTCTGAGAAATTCTCAGATCCGAACGACTCTCAGCCACAGCGCGGCAATAATCAAGGGTCTGCTGTATTTTATCTGCAAGCTCCTGCAGGCGCGGCACGTATTCAGGTGAGATCGGATCCACATGCAGCGCGATTCTGTCTTTCAGAACCTCCACTTCGCGGATCGAACGATGCTTGCTGAACTCGATTATATCAACCTCGCTCAGGAGATCCGCCATATCGAAAAGAATCTCAGGATTCCTGTCGGATGCCACATCGATCTCATCCGCCAGACGGACAATCGCCGCAAGATATGCCGTGCGGATAATCCCACCTTCCGAGACAATGTCCGGATATTCGTTTTTGTCGTAAAGATCCGTCTTTCTGTGTCCCCGACACACCTGGATTATGGCAAACAGCACATCTTCGCTGGGCATCTCGAAAAGGTTCGCATACTTCCTTATATAGTGACCGCTGAACTCATTGTGGAACGCTCTGACCAGATCCGACTCGTCGAAACCCTCGTGGGTTGAAAGATAGTCCCCATAATCAATCTTGCTGGAAAACTCCTCGAAATCCTTGTCGCCAATGCCCATTCCCGTATCATGCAG
>CAMKPI010000079.1 GCA_946414625.1 uncultured Spirochaetaceae bacterium
AAAACTTTCTCCACCGGAGTCCGGACTCGATCCTTTTTGCAAAGAAATAGTTGAATAACGCGGTCCGTACACCGCCTATGTGCTGCAGCCCCGTCGGCGACGGAGCGTATCTGACTCTCACTCCCATGTTATCTCCAATTTGTAAAAAATATTGTAATTACCTTATCCCGGCCTTAACCGAACGGCAATAATACCTTGAAGGGACAATCATGCGAACGTCCCTGCGAAGCAAATCAACCCCACCCATAACGGCAAAAACGCCCTGAAGGCACAATCCTGCGGCGTAAACCTGCAAGCAAAGCCCCTCTGCCCCAACCGGATCGGCAAAAACGCCTTGAAAGCACAATCGCGCGACACTGTTTGACGCCGAAGACCCTCACTTCGAATTGTTAAACCAGAATCCTGGCACAATCTCGCGACGCCTCCCGACGCAAATCGGGACGACACCGGCCATAGCGATTCCGCAAAACACGAACGACCGGTTGACTATCGGTGTTGCTTATTCTCCAATAGGCATGTCGACCATAGCAATTCCGCAAAACACGAACGACAGGTTGACTATCGGTATTGCTTATTCTCCAATAGACATGTCGCCCATAGCGATCCTGCAAAAACCGAACAACGCCTGCGTTATCAGTCCCACGGACCGATATTGAGGATCCTCAAGAGCTCCACCCGGCTCCGAACCCCGGTTTTCTCGAAGATGTTCGCCACATGGTTATTCACAGTATTCACAGAAATTCCCAGCTTCGCGGCAATCTCCTTGTTTGTAAGCCCGGCACTCAGCTCCCGGATGACATCCTGCTCACGTCCGGTTATCCTGAATTTATCCAAGGAGGCTCCGTCTATTGTATTCTTCTTGTGTAGTCGCGTGGAATCAAGACTGAACCTGCTGTAAAAATAAACCATCATAATTATCGATATTGCAAGTATGTACACGGGAAACGCGAAATTATCCAGCACAGGAAAGAAAAGGGCAAACACGGCAAGCGGCATGAGAGTGAGCGTGCTGACTATCACGGCAACGCTGGTTCCCCTGCCCCGCTCGTCCATGGACGAAAGCCCGCGCTTCAGCGTTACGAGAGTATGAGCCAACACCGCAATGAAGAGTGGCGTCTGAACCATCTGCGCGATCTTATTGTTCCGCGCCACAACAGCGGCAAGACCCGCGCCGAAATATACGATCCCAGTGGTATAAAAAATCACGCGTTCGCGCGCACCCCACGGACGCCCCAGCAGCCACTTCATGAAATACGGCAAGAGCACGGTGACAAAGCCCATCGTAGCATGCTCGGATATCCGGAATATAAAATGGAACACCGTCACGGCACGCCCCTCAAAGGCTGCGTGGTTTGTCTTGTTGAGAAACCCGAGGAAGATCGTGGCGAGTATGCAGGACTGAAACACGACATACACCCGGCACCATGCCGAGCGATGAAACACGGTGTTCGCTGAGGCAAGAGATAGCGTCATCGCCGCAACCGCCACAGAGATGCAATAGATTATCAGCACAAGTCCGTCCATGCGCGAACCATTTTACAACAAGAGGGAAAAATGTTAAAGATTGCCTTTTTTTCAGAGGCGCCTAAAAAGCCGGGGTTTTACTGGCTGAACCGAACTTAAAAAAAAGAAAAAAGTTCAAAACATGTTTTGATACAAACCATGCAACCCTTTGTATTGCAATCAATTAAACCTTAAGCCCGCCAGAGCGAACCGCCTGCCAAAACCGCTACTTGAATTTTCTCAGCCGAAGCGCGTTAAGCACAACAGAGACGCTGGATGCGCTCATGCAAAGTGCGCAGAGCATCGGATCCAGCAGAGGCCCGCCAAAAAAAGTAAGAGCGCCGGCGGCAATCGGAATCCCCAGAATATTGTAGAAAAAGGCCCAGAAGAGCGACATTTTGATGTTCCCTATCGTAGCTCGGGAAAGCCGAACCGAGACAGGCACTGCGCCAAGGTCGTCTTTCATAATAACCACATCGGCGCTGGATATAGCCACATCGGTGCCGCCACCCATGGCAAGCCCGATATCTGCCGCCTCAAGACTCGGGGCGTCGTTGATTCCATCCCCGACCATCATGCTCCGCTCAGTTTCCCTCACAATGCGTAGCTTGTCCTCAGGCAGAAGGGATGCGTGCACCTCGCTGATTCCGCATTCATCCGCAATATCCCGCGCGGTTACGGCATTGTCACCCGTGAGCATATGACTCGTAAGCCCGAGGTCCTTCAGTGCCTTGACCGCTTCTGCGCTTTCCGGACGCACGGCATCCATGACCCGTATAGTTCCCTTGAATACCGAGTCGAGGGAGACATATATCTCGGCGTCCGGCAGATCGGCCCAGGAAGCCGCGCCGTCTGGGAGCTTCACCTCCCGCTCCTCCATCAGTCGCCTGTTCCCTGCAAGGATTCTCCTACCGTCCAGCCTCGCGATTATGCCCTGTCCCGGCACTGCGGTAAAATACTTCACCGCTGGGATCTGCACCTCATAATCATCGCTGAAAACCTCCCGAGCCTTGTCCAGGACCGCACGGGAGAAGGGATGCTCAGAGTTCCCTTCCGCAATCGCGGCAAGGCGCAGCGTTTCCCTATCAGTGAATTCCGTCACAACCGGATGCCCTGTGGTGAGCGTTCCGGTTTTGTCAAACATGACGTTCTTCATACGTCCAAGATTTTCCAGAACCTCCGCGCTCTTGAAAAGAATGCCGAGATTCGCTCCGCGCCCCGTCGCAGTTACTATGGCAATAGGAGTTGCAAGCCCGAGCGAGCATGGGCAGGCTATGACAAGCACGCTGACCGCACATGTAAGACTGAACTGCAAGCCCCTGCCGGAAGTCATCCAGAGCACGAACACAATGGCGGCAATGGTCATCACCACAGGCACAAACACCCCTGCCACCCTGTCCGCAAGCCTTGAGATCGGGGCTTTGGTGCTTTGAGCCTCCCTCACCATCCTGATAATACCGGAAAAAACAGTATCGGCACCGGTTTTCGTGACGCGGTACATGAATGAGCTGTTCGTGTTAATCGTCGCGGCGTATACAGCCGATCCATCCGCCTTATGCACAGGCACGCTCTCCCCTGTAAGCATGCTTTCGTTGACCTCGGCTTCCCCCTCGACAACAAGTCCATCGGTCGGGATCTTCTCTCCGGGCTTCACAAGCACGATGTCTCCCTCAAACACCTGGGAAACATCGCGGACAACAGACCCTCCATCCACAATCACAGTGGCTGTGGAAGGAGCCATTTTTATCAAGGCCTTGATCGACGCTCCGGCGCGTCTCTTTGAGCCAGACTCAATGTATTTCCCGACCATTACAAAAGTTATGATCATCGCTACACTGTCGAAATAGTAGCTGTGTGAACTTCCTGAAAAAAGATTGTACAGGCTGTAAAGAAAAGACACGCCGCTGCCCACTGCCACAAGACTGTCCATGTTAGGCGTACCGTGAAAAAGAGAGCGAAAACCGCGTAAGAAAAACCCGGATCCGGCTGCAAGGACGGGCAGGCAAAGGAAGAGCTGAAGGAAGCCACCCGCATGAGGAAAAGAAGGAAAGACCATGTGTCCCATGCAAAGAACGAAAAGCGGGACGGCAAAGAGAACTGCCACAGACAGACGGATTTTTTCTCGTCTCTCCTCCCTGCGGGACTCGTCCTCCGAGTCTTTTTCCATGTCGGATATCCCGCTGGACGCCGGAAACACAAGAGTATAGCCCGCTTTCTTCACGGCGAGAGAGAGCTCATCCTCCGACACAACAGCCTCGTCAAAGTCTATCCGTGCCTCTTCCGACGCGAGATTCACCGCTGCCGCGGCGACGCCTCCCTGAGAATTCAGCGTCCGTTCAACCGCCGCGCTGCACGCAGCGCAATGCATTCCCTTAACCTTGCAGATTGTACTCTTCATAACTTATCAAAATATTATAATTAAACAAAAACAGATGGCGCACTAAACTCAATAATAGAAGCCGCGCAAAACGCGGATCTTCAGTTTCGAAGACTGTGAATAGGCGCGGGAATTCGGCCGCCCCGGGATATGAAAACATCAGGCTTACTGGTTTTCACCGACATCACGGGACCGTCTCCCATGAGGCCTCCGAAGTGAAGCATATCGCCTTCCTTCTTCCCGATGGCTGGGATCAGGCGACAGGCTGTGGTCTTGCCGTTCACCATTCCGATCGCCGCTTCGTCTGCAATGATGGCGGAGATGGTCTCCTCGGTAGAATCTCCCGGAATCACAACCATGTCGAGTCCCACGGAACAGACCGCGGTCATCGCCTCAAGCTTCTCTATCCCCAAAACACCGCTCTCGGCGGCTCTAATCATTCCCTGGTCTTCCGATACGGGGATAAAAGCTCCGGAAAGCCCGCCAACCGAGCTGGACGCCATCACGCCGCCTTTTTTCACCGCGTCGTTCAGCATGGCAAGGGCGGCTGTGGTGCCGGGGCCTCCCGCCGCCTCAAGGCCTATCTCCTCCAGAATCTCGGCGACAGAGTCTCCTACGGCAGGAGTCGCCGCAAGCGTGAGATCCACAATTCCGAAGGGCACTCCAAGACGGCCCGACGCCACAGATGCCACAAGCTGACCCATCCTTGTAATCTTGAACGCGGTTTTTTTGATAACTTCAGCAATTTCGTTGATTGACGCTCCGTGCCCGGCAAGCCTTACGGCCTCACGCACAACCCCGGGACCGGAGACACCTGTGTTCACCACGCATTCCGGTTCGCTGACCCCATGAAAACCCCCTGCCATGAAGGGATTGTCCTCAACCGCGTTGCAAAAAACGACAAGACGCGAGCATCCGGCAGAGTCGCGGTCCGCCGTGAGAACAGCCGTCTCTCTCACAACATGTCCCATGAGACGCACGGCATCCATGTTGATTCCCGCCTTTGTGGAACCCACATTAACGGACGAGCAAACCTTGTCCGTACAGGCAAGCGCTTCGGGAATGGAACGTATGAACCTCTCCTCTCCCGCACTCATTCCTTTCTGAACCAACGCGGAGAACCCGCCGATAAACGACGCTTCGACTTCCTTCGCAGCCTTGTCCAGAGCCTTTGCATATAAAACAGGATCACCACCGGACGCCTCATACAGCATTGAAACAGGAGTCACAGTGATCCGTTGGTTGATTATCGGGATGCCGTATTCCGCCTCGATTTCCTTCGCCACGCTCACAAGGCGCTTTGCGCGGGTGGTGATTTTCCGGACAATCCTGTCGCAGGAGGAGGAGATATCCGCATCCGCACAGTCCAAAAGAGAGATTCCCATCGTGATTGTCCTCACGTCGAGATTCTCCTCGTCAATCATTCTGATGGTTTCAAGTATGTTGTCTTCGTTGATTACACGCATTTTTTCAGATTTACAAATTTCCAAGAAGCCCGCCGGCAAATCCACAGTTCAAAGGCGACAAGAGCAGAGAGACGCTGAGTCGTCAAAACCCGGAAAAAAAGCCCTAGACCAGCCCAGCCCCACCGCTTTATCAGACGACATGCATTGCATTGAAGATGTCTTCATGCATCACATGTATCGCCAGCCCCTGGGCTAATCCCTCGTTTTTCAAATCGGAAAATGTACCGGCATCGCTGCCCTCCGGCATCTCTACAATCATTATCATTGTAAACAGATCCTGCAGAGTCTTCTGCGTCACGTCCACGATATTGATCCCGCGCTCGGCGCATTTTGCGCTGACAAATGCCAAAATACCAGTTCTATCGCGTCCCACGACCGAAATCACCGCTTTCATACAGCCTCCTGTCTCTGTTCAATTATAAGTTTCGGCTTTGAAATACTCAATATACAAGCGATGTCGGACATACAGGTGGCGCCAGGCACAAAGCGCAAAACTCAACGTCGGGCATTCCCGGCAGACAGAGTCGGACGCACAGAGGGTGCCAAGCAAAGCGCAAAACTCAACGTCGGGCATTCCCGGCAGACAGGGACGGACACACAAACGGTGCCAAGCCCGGAGAGCCGCAGGTGTTTTGATTGTGTGGTCGTGTCGGAGGCTCATCGAGGTGTCCCGATCTTGTGAAACGTTTGTGTAACGGCAAATTTGACACACAAAACGAACCAATTTTACACACACGAGTCATTTTGACTCATTTTTTTGTAATAAACACAAAGGATTGGTAAAAATTACCGGAAAAACCCCTCTTTAAGTGTTTTTCGCTCGCGCAAATAAACCGATTTTTCCAAAACAACATGCCAGGCTGCGCGAAATCAACGAACATGAAAAAAATAAATACTTTAATTACAAGAAATTAGTGAAAAATTGGCATGGTTTTTGCTTCTATTCTTAGTGTAAAGGTTGAACGGCAAGAACTGAAACGGAGGGCATAGCCCAACGGACAGCGAGCGGTTCAAGCGATACAAAAACGAAATACAAACAGGACAAGAGGTCCGGAGGTACAATATGAATTATTTGACAAGAAAAAATGCAATGAACGATTTCGACACTTTCTTTGACAGCGTCTTTGGCAACTGGGGCGTGAGAAGCAGCAAGATTCCACCTGTGGACGTACTTGAAGAGGAGAATGCCTACGTGATCGAGGCGGAGCTCCCCGGCTACACGGAAGAGGATGTCAATATCCATGTGGAAAAACATGTGCTCCACATCTCCTCAGAGAAGTCGAACACCGAAAAAGAAGGAAAATGGCACGTAAAGGAGAGATCCTACATCAAATTCGACCGCAGCTTCAGCCTGCCGGAAGGAATTGACGAGGACAAGATCGAGGCTCAGTTCGAGAACGGAGTTTTGAAGATAACTCTTCCGAAGAGTCCTGTCGAGCAGCCGAAGAAGATCAACATCTCCTTCAAGCACTAAACGTTTCCAATGGAGAAACCCGTCAGCTTCAGTAGCAGAACGCGAATATAGAGACGCTGTCGGAGTCTTCATGTGAGGAACAAGACTTTGTTGCCATATAAGCCCCGCGCCGGATTCGGCGCGGGGCTTTCTTTTCAAGAATAGTTCCGACGAGTATTTTTTCCGCGCCCCTGTCGCAGGGCCAGATTCCGGCGTCACGCCCCAAATGGAGGTTCGCCCAGCGCCCGCGCTCCCTATCACAGGGCCCGATTCCGGCGTCACGCCCCAAATGGTGGTTCGTCCAGTGACCGCGCTCCGTGCTGAAGTCGCTCGCAGCCGACACCCGCCTGACATGATCCGTGGTTCGTCCAGCGCCCGGCGCTGTGCTGGAGCGCTTTTCCGCACACCGCGCCATATCCAATCCCCCG
>CAMKPI010000080.1 GCA_946414625.1 uncultured Spirochaetaceae bacterium
CACCAGAATCGGAATGCGACCATACAGCACGCTGCATCTCCATGTGGATGTGTTCTATCTGGCAGGCGTTCCAGAGGATGAGGGCAAGGTTAAAGGCTTTTGCAGGCGGTTAAGGCGCTCCAGTCAGATAATCGCCGCGAAAAACACTCCTCTGTTTGAGATAAAGCCGTGGAGGAGTCCTCGCGGCTGGCTGGAGGTGGCGGTTGGGAAAGTCCTCTTTCTGTTCAGAAGTAAAAAAAAGGCTTTTGAGAGATATCTAATGCTTTCGTCTGAGATTGACAGCAGGGCGGCTCGGCGCGTCATCAACGCAAATTCATACGGCGGATCATATTTCCTCTCGGGTGATCTGTGGAGGGAGAGCGACGAGCGGCGGATGGACGGGGGCGTCTTGATGGTCCCGAGCCGCTCTGCCGAGGCGTTGGAAGAGTTGTTCGGCGACTGGCAGGCGCTCCCGCCTCTCAAGAACAGGATTGCGGAGACGGCGGAGCATTATAGAGAATTTCTTGAGATGGAAAAGATTCCGGTGGAAGATGCCGGAGAGGATATGTGTGGTGACTGAAAAAAATTGTTCTGATAAATATGGTTCTGATAAACGCTCATTCGGCAGATACGAAAATGTGTCAGCCGTCATGAGGCCGATGCTGAATTTCGCAGTAGGTCCTGTGATGTCGACTGACATTGTGAAAGAGATAGGCTCTCTCGATGTGCCTTATTTCAGGACGAGCGAGTTTTCCGCTCTCATGCTTCAAAACGAAGAGATTATGCTCGACCTTTCCTACGCTCCGGCTGGATCAAGGGTGGCTTTCATGACCTCTAGCGGAACGGGCGCGATGGAGGCGTCCGTTTTGAACACTCTGACAGAGCGGGATAGGGTTCTCCTTGTGAACGGCGGCGGCTTTGGGGCTCGGTTCGCTGAGATTCTCTCTCTGCACGGCGTGCCATTTGAGGAGATACGTCCTGCGTCTGAGGGTCTTGGAATCTCGGAAGCCGACCTCGCGCCGTTTGACGGAAAGTCTTTTACGGCTTTTGTGGTGAACTTGCACGAGACAAGCACGGGGGTGCTGTACGACCTTTCCATAATCGGCGACTTCTGCAGGCGTAATAGGCTGTTTCTGATTGTAGACGCGATCTCCTCCTTCCTCGCCGACGAGATACATATGGACGACGCCGGCATTGATGTCTTGATAACGGGCAGTCAGAAGGCCTTGGCGTTGCCTCCCGGTGCGTCGATCATAGTCCTCTCACCGGATGCTTTGGAGCGGGTCGGAGCCTCGAAGCGGAAGTGTATGTATCTCGACCTCAAGACCGCGCTGAAGGACGGTGAGCGGGGTCAGACGCCGTTCACGCCTGCCGTCGGGACACTGGTTCAGATGAACGCGAGGCTCAACGAGATCCGCAATGCCGGCGGCGCTGTGTCGGAGATTAGGATTACTGCGGCCAGGGCGGCGTATTTCAGGGCGCGGATAAAGGATCTTCCTTTCGAAATGTTTTCAAAAAGCCCGTCGAATGCGGTGACATCCCTGGAGGTGAAGACCGAAAATGCACACGCCATCTTCGAGACGATGAAGGACGAGTACGGAATTTACATATGCCCGAACGGCGGCGAGCTTCGGGACAGGGTGTTCCGGGTTGGACACATTGGGAATCTGTCGTTTGAGAACTACGACACTTTGATTTCCGCTTTTCGCGACATGCAGAAGCGCGGGCTTATTTGAGCTCTGCTAACGTGCCCTTCTGAAGGACGCGGCGACGCGGGGCTCGGATAACTTCAGGGTAAGGCGACGCGACGCGCGGCGGAAACTGCACTATGCTTTGCGACGGAAGGCGCGGATAGCCTCAGGGCAAGGATTCGCGAGGCGCGGATAACCTGAAGGACGCGGCGACGCGGGGCTCGGATAACCTCAGGGCATGGCGACGCGAGGCGTGCGGAGAAAAAAAAGGAATCGACATGATAAAGGTCATCACCTACGGTACATACGACCTCTTTCACCATGGGCATGAGGCACTTCTCCGCCGCGCAAAGGCATTGGGAGACTACCTTGTGGTAGGTGTCACAGCCGATGATTTTGACAGGAAGCGCGGTAAAATAAATGTTCGGCAGAGCCTCATGGAACGCATCGAGAACGTCAGGCGACTGGGTGTGGCGGACGAGATCATCGTCGAAGAGTACGAAGGACAGAAGATTGACGACATACGGCGCCTTGGGATTGACATTTTCACTGTTGGAAGCGATTGGACAGGAAAATTTGACTACCTTGGGGAGTATTGCAAGGTGGTTTATCTCCCGCGTACATCTGGGGTGTCGAGCAGTGAAATACGAAGCGACGCGGCAAGGGTGAAGATAGGTTTTATTGGAGATCCTGATCTTGTGGCGAAGTACCGGACGGAGTCTTCGTTTGTCAACGGACTTGAGGTCTCCGATGCTCTGAGTCTCTCGGAGATTGCAAAGAGCTGCCGGGCCGTCTATGTCGCGAGTCTTGCCAGGGACAGATACAAGACGGTGAAGGATGCCCTCCAGTTGGGTCTCAACGTGATTTGCGAGAGCCCCGTGGCCTTGTCTCGGGATGAAGTCCTTGATTTGCAAAGACTTGCCAAAAAGAGCGGTCTTGTCCTGTTCGACGGAATAAAAACGGCTTATTCAACGGCATACGACAGGATGCTCCTTTTGATAAAAACCGGGGAGATCGGGCGTGTTGTCAGTGTCGATTCGGTCTGCACAAGCCTGAAGGATCTGGAGGATGGCTCGCTTGACGGAAAACAGGGCAGTCTCCACGCATGGGGAGCCGCGGCGATGCTGCCGATATTCCAAATTCTCGGGACCGGGTGGAATGAAGCACGCATTTCGTCCTGTTTTTCACAGGAGTCGCCGGACTTCGACCTTTTTACCAAGATAGATTTTGATTATGTAACCTCGTTTGCCAGCCTGAAAGTGGGAAAGGGTGTGAAGAGCGAGGGCAGTCTTGTTGTGAGCGGAACATCAGGATATGTATACGTGCCCGCGCCTTGGTGGAAAACGGATTATTTCGAGCTCCGTAAGGAGAATCCAGAGGAGAACAGAAGGTTCTTTTATCGTTTGGATGGCGAGGGAATAAGGTACATGCTTGTGAGTTTCCTTGCCGCAATAGAAGGTCGACGCGGATCGTACATAGACGATGTAGTCACAGAAAGGATCTGCGAAGTGTTTGGAAGATTCGAGTCTTCCCGGGGGCGCTGCAAGGCGCCGGGTCCGGGCATTGGAGGTCGGCTAGGACGCGCTGAGGCGTGTATGTGCGACGAACCGGGACGCGCTGAGGCGTGTATGTGCGATGAACCGGGACGCGCTGACCAGTGTGTGTGCAATGAACAAGGACGTGTTGAAACGGGTGTGGGCTACGAATCGGGACACACTGAGCCGCGCGTGTATGATGAACCGGGACGCCCTGAACCGGGTGTGGACAGTGAACAGGGAAGCGCCGAGGCGTGTGTGTGCGACGAACCGGGACGCGTTGAGCCGCGTGTGTGTGATGAACCGGGTGTGGACAGTGAACAGGGAAGCGCCGAGACGGGCGGGGGAACGCGTTCCGTGGGCGAGAAGAGGTGCGAGATGAACGTGATAGGCCCAGACGTGGACACTTCGAGATCGGAGCCTGTGAAGAAGACCTCTCAATGCGGCATGGAGGCGGATGAAAATGGATGACAAGATCTTGCGGCGCCTGCAGTTAACTGAGCTTGAGCTTCTTATGGAATTGCATCGCGTTTGCGTTGAGAACGATATAGAATATGTCATCGCGTTCGGTACAATGCTCGGCTCTGTCCGCCACAAAGGCTTCATCCCGTGGGACGACGATGCCGATGTTGTGATGACGCGCGAAAATTACGAACGTTTTCGTTCGCTACGCGGAGAGCTGAACCCTGAAATCGCCTATTTCCAGGACCACGATACGGATCCGTCCTATATCTGGGGCTACGGTAAGCTCCGACGCACCGGAACAAAGTACATAAGGGCCGGGCAGGAGCATGTGAAGGCGAACACCGGAATTTTTATTGATATCTTTCCAATGGACGGCATCCCAAAAACCCATTTCGGCTGCATCATGCAGGATATACGCCTGTATTTCATACGCAAGGCACTTTGGGCACGCGTGGGCTACAAAGATTCCCACGGAATTGTCAGACTCGGATATTGGTTTCTGAAGCGTCAGAACGTTGATTCCCTGCATGCTCGCCTCTTCCGGGAGGCAAAGAAGTATGCCACGTCAGACAGGGTTCGGATCTATATGGAGCCTTCCGACGGCAAGAAGAACCCCGCGAACACGGGCAGGGCACGCTTTGGCTGGGACAGCAATTGGATATCTAATCGCTCGATGTATGAGTTTGAGGGATTAAGTTTTTACGGCACAAGGGACGGAGAAGCCGTGCTGTCGTATCTATTCGGGGACTACATGACGCCTCCGCCTCCGGAGGAAAGGACAGGCAATTCGCCCGCAACGTTAATTGTATTCCCTGGCGAACAGGAGAGACCTTTTGAGAATAATCAATAAAACCCTTGCTGCTATCGTTTTAACGTTTCTTTTTTTTCTTCCTACACCGTCGGTTTTTGCAAGCCAGCTTCTTTATACCGAAGACTGTGACACGGTCTGTGAACTTCGGTCTCTTTTTCTGGATTCAGGCGTTGCGATGCCGTCGTATATTTGGCCGGTTTCAGGGGACACTCTTATCGGTCTGATTGTATATACGGGTTTGGAGAGTCGGCTCGATTCCGCAGGACGAGAAAAGCTGGAGCGGCTTATAGGTGAACTTTCGGGCGATACAGCGGCATTCCGTCCGTCCGAGGACTTCTCGTTCAACGTGGAGGCGCAGATCTCGACTCTTGCATATACTCAGTCCGCAAACGAAGCCGATGTATTCGGCTCGCCATATACATATGTTCCCGGTTACGAACCGGCTTTCCGTCCGAATGAGATACCGCCGTTCGTTCGGTTGGAAGCAGATCTCCTGCTTGCGGATCATGCTGCAGGACATTTTGAGTATGAGTATTCTTCAAATTTTGAGGATTATCTTTCCGACAGGATGCAGACAAACCTGCCGTTTGGTCGGGACAGAAACACAACGGTGCCGTATAACGTGTATCTCTCAGGAGGTACAAGGCACTACAGCGTCTATGCAGGGAGAGTACGTTCTTCAAGTGGGAGCGGCATAACTGGTAATCTTGGAATAGGGGATAATTTTCTTTATCGTAATGCGCTGAAGCTGCAGATAAACGCTCTGCCGTTCACATATGAGCTTCTTGTGAACCGGTTTGATGCAGAGGAGTGGGACGGAGCGGTGAATACGAGATATCCCGACACGCAGTCCAGCAATCTCACTCATATATCCAGGCTCGACTCCAAAGCTCCCATTGTGGTGGTGCATAAGGCTAATTTATTGGTATTTAAGAAAATAAATGTCGGCCTGTACGAAGCTATCATGGACTATTCTCGCTGTACGATTGCAGACCCGAAACTTCTTGGCCCGTTTAATCTCTTGCATAACAATCTTTCATACCAGTATGACACAAACAATTTCTTCGGGGCGGAGGTTGACTGGGCCCCGATGCCTTCTCTTGCCCTGCACTCTGAGGTGATGTTTGACCAGATCCAGCTCTCTGATGAGAAGGACAAGATGGTGCCTTCTGCATGGGGAGGTCTTTTAAATGCAAGGTACAGCCTGAAATCCGGCAAGTCTCGCTTCGTGTTCTACGCCGAAGGAGTGTATACCAGCCCGTGGCTCTACCTGAAACCCTCTGGAGACTACAGCAGCACGGACGCGAACTATTTCACGCTGGACCTCATCGCAGGAAACTATCACATGCACGACGCGAAGTTTGACACCGGCTACCTCGGCTATAAATGGGGGCCGAACTGTGTTGTGGCAAATATCGGTGCCGTGTGGTCATTCAAGAGGAATACCATGAAAGCGGACATCCTCTATAAGGCAAACGGAAACACCGGTCTATGGTTCACTGATAAGACAGCTACAGGCAAAGATGAGTATGTGGACGCCAAGTCACCTTACATTTTCGGCAGTGGTGAGGTGCAAACCCTTGTACAAATTTCACTGAAAGACAGGTTCGACTGGTTCGGAAACGGAAACCTTCTCTTTTTTGGTGGAGTCGTATATCAGCATTACACAAACCTGGGCTGCGAGAAAGGCAAGGATTTGGGCAATGTGATTGTCAGCGTCGGCGCTGTCCTGAAGCCGATTCGCACATTCTGGCGCGGTTCTGTTTGAGACGGTTCTGAGTCGGAATCCTGCTGAATTGGAGAGATTATGAGGGACCGTTTGGGTAATTTCAAATATATAAGCACATTGTTGCTTCTGCTCTTTCTGTTCGTGTTGCTCTCCTGTTCAGGAGTAGCGCGAGGCTCCGCGGAGAGAGCGCAATGTACACCGGGAGAACAGTGCTCGCAGAAATCCTCGCAAAATATTTCCACGATGCGGCTCATGTCGGATGTGCCGGGTTCGGAGGGCTTTGAGGATACATCTCAAGGCGTGGCAATGAGTGAGACAGACCTTGCGCGAGAGAAGGGAATTCCGGAGACTGGACGCGCCCCGGTAAGTTCACACGGTTTGGAGACTGGACGCACCCCGGTAACTGTACACGGTTCGAAGGCTTCACACGCCCCGGAGGCTGCACCTGACCTGGTGGCAGATGCGGGTCAAAAATATAAGCTTTCTTCTATTCACAGTGTCAACGGACGGCAGGGAATCTGCGCCGAAGGAGACTATTACTGGGTCAGCGGTTCCGGAACCCTGACAAAATATGATAAGAACTGGAATATCGTTGCGGAGAACACGGATCCTTTCCTCGGCTTTGAACTTGAAGTCAACCATATAGGCGATATCGACGTTTGGCAAAACGAGCTGTATTTGGGAGTCGAATATTTCATGGACGGTGAGGGGAAAAACATCCAGGTTGCCGTATATGACGGAGATACCCTGCTTCTGAAGAGAGTGTTCCCGTTCAGTGCCGACACGGGACAGATGGAGTGCTCTGGAATAGCAGTGGATCCTGTGTCCTCAACCGTTTATATGTGCTCCTGGATTGATGATGAATCCAGCTCTTACCTGTATATGTACGACCTTGAATCAGGGAGATACAAAGGCAGGCTGG
>CAMKPI010000081.1 GCA_946414625.1 uncultured Spirochaetaceae bacterium
GAGAGCTTTGGAAGGGCATTTCAAAAGAATGACTGTGGACGCGGAGGTAACTGAGACAACGACGTGTGTGTACAGAGCCCATTACAGAATTGCAGGAAATCCGAAAATCTCGATTATTATTCCTAACAGTGATCATGTGGAAATACTTAGAGAGTGCATAGAATCGATACTTGAAAAGAGTACATATACTAATTTTGAGATTATAATAGTTGAGAATGCAAGCCGGGAGGCCTCGACCTTTGAGTACTATCAATCGCTTGATGACGAGAGAATCAAGGTTGCCGACTATTCAAAGGAGTGTGGAAAAGAGTCGTTTAATTATTCCAAAATATGCAATTTCGGTGTTAAAAAAGCGCTGGGAGATTATATCCTGTTCCTTAATAATGATACAAAAGTGATTTCGCCGGACTGGATGCAGGAGATGCTGATGTTCTCTCAAAGGAAGGATGTCGGAGTCGTTGGAGCCAAGCTTTACTATCCGAACGGAAAAATTCAGCATGCCGGAGTTTTGGTCGGGGGAAGTGTTTTGGTGGTTCATCTATTCGAAGGGACTGAGAAGGATTCAAATGGATACGGATGTCGTCTTTCTTCTGTACAGGATTACAGTGCCGTCACCGGTGCATGTATGCTGATAAGGCGGGAAGTGTTTGAAAAAGTGGGTGGATTTGATGATAAGTTTAAAGTATTATTCAATGATATCGATCTTTGTTTGAAAATTCGAAAAATGGGTCTTCTTGTAGTTTGGACGCCTTTTGCGGAGCTGTATCATTATGAATCAAGGACGAGGGGAGAGGATGATACTCAGGAGAAGAAGGAGCGTCTCAATTTTGAGCGCAGCCTTTTCATAGAGAGATACAGTAAGGAACTTAAGGAAGGGGATCCGTATTTTAATAAAAACCTGGTTTGTCAGGGGGGTGGTTTTTCTGTGCTTCCCGATGCTGTATTTCCTTTGGCAATGATTTAGAGATAAAAATATATGAGCAATTTTATTTTTACAGAAACAAGAATTAAAGATTTAATGATTATCGATGTGAAAACCTATGATGATGCGCGCGGATATTTTATGGAAACTTTTAACGAAAGGGCTTTTCTTGACGCAGGGTTGGAGTATCGGTTTGTGCAGGATAACCAGTCTTCTTCTCGCCGTGGAGTTCTTCGAGGAATGCATTTTCAAAAAAAATATCCCCAGGCAAAGCTTGTGAGAGTGCTTCACGGAGAGGTTTTTGATGTGGCTGTTGACTTGAGAAGAGGCTCTGCTACCTTTGGGCAGTGGGTCGGCGTGTGTCTTTCGGGAGAGAATCACAGGCAGTTTTTGATTCCGAGAGGTTTTGCGCACGGTTTTCTTGTGCTGTCTGATATGGCTGAGTTTGCATATAAATGTGATGATTTTTATCATCCTGAAGATGAAGGCGGTCTTTTGTATAATGATCCCGAGCTTGGCATAGAGTGGCCGGATGTTGGGAAAATTATTTTGTCTGAAAAAGATTTGCGCAACCCGACGCTTTCAGAGTCTGCGGTGACGTTTGATTTGCGGTGAAGTATTTGTTCAATCGGCATTCTCTTATAGAGTGGATATATCCAGGGTTGGAAGGGTCAATCGAGAAGTGAAAGTTTTGATAACAGGAGCAAACGGGCTTCTTGGAAGCGAATGTGTCAGAGAGTTTTTGAGTCGCGGACATCATGTTTTCGGACTTGGAACGCGGGAGACTGCAAGTGATGTTCTTCTTGCGGCATCTAGTCTTTCTTTTAGTCCCTGCGGGTATTCTGAAAACGGACAGAGCTCTGATTGCGTGACTTCGTCCGCTGCTTTGGATGTGGGACCCGGTTGGGAATATTTATGCTTGGATATCACGGATAGAAGTGCTGTGATGCGTGCATTTCTCAGCCTGAACCCGGATGCTGTCGTGCATTGCGCGGCATGGACTGCCGTTGATGCCGCAGAGGAGGAAGCCAACAGAGCTTGTGTTGAGAGAGTCAATCATTTTGGAACACGAAACCTGGCAGAAGCCGCTCGGGAAATCGGTGCAAAAATGGTATATATAAGCACTGATTATGTTTTTGACGGATCGGGAAGCCGTCCATGGAAGCCGGATGACAAAACTTTTGCACCGCTTAACTGGTATGGTGAAACAAAGCTTCGCGGAGAGCAGGCACTTCAAACCCTGCTGGAGAAGTTTTTCATAATCCGGACGTCCTGGGTTTTTGGAACGGGCGGAAAAAATTTTGTGAAGACTATGATTAACGTCGGCAGGAGGCAGGCTGAGGTCAGCGTTGTGACTGATCAAATCGGCACACCGACATATGCAAAGGACCTCTCGAGGCTTGTCGCTGACATGGCTGAAACTGGAAAATACGGTTATTATCATGCTACAAATGAGGGAGGCTTTATTTCCTGGTATGATTTCTGTTTTGAGGCTTACCGACAGATGGGTCTTGAGACCAAAATCTTTCCTGTGCTGACAAAGGAATATGGCTTTTCAAAGGCTCGACGCCCCATGAACAGCAGACTGGATAAATCAAAACTTCGAGAGATGAGGTTCGACCCTTTGCCGGGATGGAAGAATGCACTGGAAAGGTATCTTGCCGAGGAGTTCTTTTCATGAAAGGTATAATTCTTGCCGGGGGTGCCGGTACTCGCCTGTATCCTCTTACGAAAGTTGTAAGCAAGCAGCTTCTTCCGGTCTATGACAAACCGATGGTTTATTATCCGCTTTCAACGCTGATGCTGTCGGGAATACGAGAAATCCTGGTTATATCTACGCCAACGGATCTTCTTCATTTCAAGCGGCTTTTGGGTGATGGACGAGAGTTTGGCATATCTTTGTCATATGCCGAGCAGAACCGCCCCGAGGGCTTGGCACAGGCTTTTCTCATTGGACGGGATTTTATTGGCGGCGAGTCTTGTGCAATGGTTCTCGGAGACAATATTTTTTATGGAAGCGGGTTTATCAAGGCTCTTTCTGCGGCACGTGAGAGAGCTGGGCAGGGATTTGCAACAATTTTTGGTCACAATGTGACTGATCCATGGCGCTTTGGAATTGTTGAATTTGACAATAAAATGCGCGTTCTCTCTGTTGAGGAGAAACCCCGGAATCCAAAGAGCAGTTATGCAATCACCGGATTGTACTTTTATCCTGCAGGTGTTTCAGACAAAGCAGCCTTGGTAAGGCCTTCAGCGCGCGGGGAGCTGGAGATAACTTCCCTGAATGAGATCTACCTCCAGGAGAGGTTGCTGGAAGTTTCAATCCTGGGACGTGGCTACGCATGGTTTGATGTCGGCACGGTTGACAGCCTTCTTGATGCTGCAAATTTTATACGCACAATTCAAACGACTCAAAACAACGTGATAAGTTCTCCTGAAGAGATAGCCTTCCGTATGGGGTGGATAGGAAAGCAGGACGTTTTGCGGTGTGCAGCGTCCTATGGTTCATCTCCATATGGCAAAAACCTGAAAGCTGTTGTGGAAGAAGGTCTTGTTTGATTTTTGACTTCTGATTTTTATAAGATGGTGGTTATGAAAAAGATTTTGGTTACAGGCGGGGCTGGTTTTATCGGTTCTAATTTTATATATATGTTGCTCTCTCATCGTCCTCAGTTTGATGTGGTCTGTGTGGATGCGCTGACATATGCGGCTAATATTCACACTTTGGACGAGGCTGTGAAGAATCCTCGTTTTCGTTTTTACAAGGCAGACATTCGGGATCGGGAAAGGATCAGCTGTATTTTTAAAGAAGAGAAGCCTGATACGGTGGTAAATTTTGCGGCAGAAACTCATGTGGACAGGTCCATTAATGATCCTGAGGTTTTTCTTCAAACAAACATTCTTGGAACAGAAGTGCTGATGGATGCATGCACGGCTCTCGGAGTGGAGCGTTTTCATCAGGTTTCAACTGATGAGGTTTACGGGGACCTGCCGTTAGATCGCGCGGATCTATTTTTTACTGAAGAGTCTCCGATTCAGCCGTCAAGTCCGTATAGCGCAAGTAAGGCAGCGGCAGATCTGCTTGCCCTATCATATTTCAGAACATACGGTCTTCCTGTGTCAGTGAGTAGGTGTTCCAACAATTATGGTCCGTATCAGTTTCCGGAAAAGCTCATTCCGCTTATGATAAACAATTGTCTTCAAGATAAAAAATTGCCGGTTTATGGCAACGGGCTTAACGTTCGTGATTGGCTCTATGTTGAGGATCACTGCAAAGGAATTCTTGCCGTTTTGGAAAAGGGGCGCCCGGGTGAGGTTTATAATCTCGGCGGGCATAATGAAAAAACAAATATCGAAATTGTGAAGCTGATTCTTCGCTTTCTTGGAAAATCCGAGGATCTGATCGAATACGTCCCGGATCGTAAAGGACACGATCTGCGTTATGCGATTGACCCGAAGAAGGCTATGCGTGATCTCCAATGGAGACCTGAGACTCCGTTTGACGAAGGCATAGAGCGTACGATTTCGTGGTATCTTGCACATAGAGACTGGATGAATGAGTGCGCCTCTTTATAATCCGAGGGATTCCCGGGTTTAATTGAATTGGTGATTTGAATACTCGTGATGAATTGGAACAAAACCAGGCTGTGTGCTTGTTTTATATTTATGTATCAAACGAGGATATTTCAGGATAGGCCGCAATAATATTTATCCGCATATTCAATTGGTCTTTGGCTCTCCGGCTGAAAATTCTTGACTCAGTATTTTTGTGTAGTATAATCGTGCTTAGCGTATTAGTTGCTCAAGTAATACGGTTGTGAGAAAAATAGACTGATGAACAGGATGTGGACTTATAATGGTTTATCGTTCAGATTTCGGGTTTTGCAAATACTCGGGTGTGACTTTAACTGTAGTTTCGCTGCTTATCTGAAGCCGAGGAGAGACGTATTCTGTGCGATTGGGTTCTTTGCCGAGAGACTCATTTGGTATGACCGGGCTCTTTGTAAAGATACGCTTTTAGGCTCTGGATTATCGTATGTCATGTTGCGATTGGATTTGGGTTGCGGTTGGATTTGGCATAATCAGGGGAATAGAATATGAAGTTGATAAAAACAGAGGATGCAGTGGGACAGGTTCTATGTCATGACATAACGCGGATTGTAAAGGGCGTGACAAAGGATGCTGTGTTTCGAAAGGGGCACGTGATAAAGCCGGAGGACATCTCCGTCCTTTTATCTGTGGGCAAAGATCATATCTACGTCTGGGAAAATGACGAGTCGATGATGCACGAGAATGACGCAGCCGAAGTGCTTCGCGAAATCTGCCAAGGGTCGAACCTCTTTCCCACAGAGGTGAAGGAGGGGAAAATCGAGCTCGTTGCCGGGTGTGACGGGCTTTTTATGGCGGACATCGAGCGAATGCGCCTTGTGAACAGTTTCGGGCAGATGATGATTGCCACAATTCCGTCAGGTTTTGCTGCGCGACGCGGACAGCATGTCGCCGGCACTCGGATAATACCTTTGGTGATAAAACGCGATATAATGGAGCGTGTCAGGACCATGGCGGGTTCTGAGCCTCTTTTGAGAGTTATCCCATTCAAACCAAAAAAATACGGCGTTGTGACCACCGGAAACGAGGTTTTTCACGGCAGGATACAGGACACTTTCACACCGACGATTGTCGAAAAGCTGTCAGAGTACGGCTCTGAGATGGTCGCACACGAGACAAGTGACGATGACAACGTCCGTATCGAAGCGGCAATCCGACGACTCTCTGAGCGGCAGGATGTGGAGATGATTCTCTGCACCGGCGGCATGAGCGTGGATCCTGACGACAGGACGCCTCTCGCGATAAAAAACAGCGGAGCGGAAATTGTGTCCTATGGTGCTCCGGTGCTCCCCGGAGCGATGTTCCTCGTGGGATATCTCCCGGACGGCAGGCCTATCATGGGGCTTCCCGGGTGCGTGATGTATTCCCGCCGTACGGTGTTCGATCTTGTGCTTCCGCGCGTTATGGCGGGAATCCGTGTAACTCAGGAGTACCTTTCCGGTCTCGGACACGGCGGCTTCTGTCAGAATTGCGAAGTCTGCCATTTCCCGAACTGCTCCTTTGGAAAAGGTGTTTGAGCCTCGCCTGGCAGCCTCTGGCTTATTCGACGATTGTTTGTGAGGAGTCCTTACATGTTCACTTTCTCTGTTATAACCGTTTCAGACCGTGCTTACCACGGGGAGTATGAGGATAAGAGCGGGTCTGTCATCGAGGCATTTCTCGTTTCCAGGGGATATTCCCTCTTGCATAAAGAAATTGTTCCCGATGAGAAAGAGATGATTGAAAACGCGATTCTGCGCCTGGTAGGAGAAGGGAAAACTCCGGATGAGGCATCCTTCACCGACGAGGCCTCTTCAGATCTTGTTCTCACAACAGGCGGCACGGGTTTTTCTCCCCGCGATATCACTCCCGAGGCGACTCTTGCCGTTGCATGGAAAATAGCTCCGGGCCTTTCGGAAGCGATTCGCGCGGCAAGCCTCACGAAAACGCCTCACGGAATGCTTTCCCGAGGGGTGTCGGTGATTCGAGGTTCGTCGTTGATAATAAATCTTCCCGGCTCGCCGCGCGCTGTTGTTGACGCCTTGGAAGCGGTGGTCTGTGCGTTGCCCCACGCTTTGGGACTATTGAAAGGCGAGAAGCTCGACTCTTGAGAGACTCCGTTTGGAATCCAAGGGCGGGATTGTGGTATGTGGGCAACGGATTCAGAACCTTACGCCAGATCCAAGCCTTACGTTGAATATTGCTATGAACTGATAAAAATAGAAAAGGGGGAGGAAAAATGAGAAAGGTCTTTATTGTTCTTTTGGTGGCGCTGTTGACGGTCTTATCCGCATTTGCCGGCGGGAAAAAGGAGTCGTCGGCATCAGGAAAAGACAGCAGAGCCGAGGTGGTTGTGTTTGCAGCCGCGTCGATGACTGAAACGTTGACGCAGATTAAGGCCGATTATGAAAGGATCCATCCCGAAGTCGAGATTGTCTTAAACCTCGATTCATCCGGCACACTGAAGACGCAGATTGAGCAGGGCGCCGACTGTGATATTTTCATTTCGGCGGCGCAGAAGCAGATGAACGCCCTTGCGGCCGGCGGGTTTATAGACAACACCTCCCGGGTAAACCT
>CAMKPI010000082.1 GCA_946414625.1 uncultured Spirochaetaceae bacterium
TCCTTTGTCAGGTTGAGAGCGATTGTGTTCTCCCCCTCTGTTCCATACTGGGATTTTGTATGCTGCACGGTGGTGCAACTGCAAAACGCGAAAATCAGCGCGACGACCAACACTGCAGCGGCAATAGTTGCCGAGGACGCGGTTTTCCTTGAACTCTTCATGGGTTTCTCCTTTCGATCTGGTTTGAGATTGGTCACATGCCGCACGGCGACTCGCTTAAGGCGAAGGCGCCGCGGCTGCGCCTGCCAGTCTTTCAGGCTCCATTATAGGAAACGACCAAAAAATCCCGTCGCTTTCAAGGCTACAAATCAAAAATTCGCAAAAATATCTTATTCAAGAAACGGAGCGCACAATCCAGTCTTTCAGTTCCAACCCAGCCAGCCACTCGGCGGAATTAATACAACGCCAGCCGGGCAGCAAAGGGGCACCAAGTGTGGAAAGCGTCCACGGCATCCGCAAATGCAAAACCACAAAAACTTACCTATTCATAGAGTGTTCAGGAAGGATGGGTATTAATTGAAAAAACGTGTGAGATACTTGTCAATCCATACTGACTGAACTCAATCTCCGAGAATAACGTGAAGAGAGCAAAAAGGCACGGGCTTTAGCCCGTGCCTTTTTGCTGCGTTTAGCATTGTAGAGAAATCACATGCCCCTGTATTCACGAATTTTTCTGACAGGGCAGATTCTTTGTAAAGTCGATTTATCAGCGGTCGAAATGGATCCCTGAACAAAATCACTCACATACGATTCGTACATGCTTTTTCAGAACTGGACCAATACCGGAACGACGAGGAAAAACCTCCACTATTCTTGGCAAAAAGATTGAGTCGAATTTTCTCCAGTTCATTCAAGCTAGGCAGGAAGTAGTCTTTATTTCCGTTGTCATCCTTGTAGTTTTTACAGACAAGTGCGGCATAATCTTCAGTACCAGCATCTGCCAGATTTGCAATATCTATAATCCTTTGTGTGTCGCTGTCTCCCTTTCCTATTTCTTCGCTTGTCCCACTGATATTAAACGCTTGACCGGACCACACATAATTATCCGCAAAGTCTTCACTAGGAGCTGTCTCCAAAAATTTCCAATTGCAAGTGCTGGACATGAGTCCGTCCGGTCCCGCACCGTCATTCTCCTCGTTGTTGTCTTCGTCAACATCGTAGAAGATGTAGCCGCCGGCAGACCCCTCGGTTCCTACAGTGCTCTGCATGAAGGAGACGTCAATTGAAATATAAGGGTATTCTGACGAGTTATCTTCATTCCGCACTCTACTTATTTCCGATTTAATAATTTGAAACGTATACTTTTTTAAATTATTCCAGATAATTAAACGATTTATTTTAAGTTATATAAATTCAGTCTTATAAATACAGACTTTTCGAGCTCAGAAGCCAGTCAGAGAATACAATCACCGTTTTGCCATTCTACGCTCTCCCTCATATGGAGAGGAGAATCGGCAATCAACATTTTTTTGAACAACCCCAATTTTTTAAACGCAGGTCGTTTGTTTGAGTTCTATTCAGACGTCATAAATCGTCCGCAGTCCTGTGGGCGAATCTAAAACAATAGGGACTCTCGCGTTTTTTCGCGAAAGTCCCTTAAAGCAAGGCTTTACAGCTTTACGATGCAACCCTTAACATCGCGTCCGCACGCGGCGGCGTTGGACTCGTCTGTGTCTATGTGCATGGCAAGGCTGAAAGAATTCGACACGCGGATCACTGTGTCTCCGAAAACAGTCTTCCTTCCCGCGCCTGTGTCGACAAGAACGCTCACGATATCGCCGTTCTTTACCCCGAATTCAGCCGCGTCCGCCTCAGTCATGTGGATATGACGCTTTGCCACAATCACTCCCTCTGAGAGCTCCACTTCCCCGGCAGGACCCACGAGCTTGCATGCGCCGCTTCCCTTTGTGTCGCCGGACTCGCGAATCGGCGCGTCAACGCCTATGCTCCTTGCGTCGGTGGCGGAGATCTCCACCTGGCAAGACCGCCTCACAGGACCCAGGATCGATACATTGGGCAGCTCCTTTTTCGCTCCGACAACAGTGACACGCTCGTTGGAAGCAAACTGACCGGGCTGGGAGAGCTCTTTCTTCACTGTCAGGGCATATCCCTTGCCGAACAGAATCTCCAACACCTCCTGCGTCACATGGACGTGCCTTGCACTTGTCTCTACTATGAATGACTTATCCATAACCGGTAATCCTCCCGAATAATTTGTCATAATTATAACGCATATCTGCCGGATTACTCAAACCTTTTATTCCGCAGGTTTCAACGCCGGCACAATGTCTGCTAAATAAAACGAATCTCCGGGAGACAAGAACCTGTCCTATTCTATCTTCTCCAGATCCGCCTTGTCCTCCGCAAAGGTTGAGGTCTTCCCGCTGTCGAACCTGATTACCAGGAGTTTTTTCTTTCCAAGCATACGAGCCGACTCCACAGTACCATCTCCGAGTAACGGAGAGCGAACCCTGTCGGAAACATTAAATTGTATGGATTCCTTATTATTGCTTTGAGATTCCGGCACGCTTGTTTTTGCCCTTTTTATTAGGCTTACAGCACTTGCCGTCTTCCCGCCTACCGACTTTGGAGACCAAGACTCGTATTTGTCTCGGCTGCGTGCCGTATTCAAGTAAGCGTTCCTTACTTTCTTCAGCTCCTCAAAATTCCTGTCGGGTTTGTATCCCGATGAGTCGTTTTGAGCCGAGCTATACCGGGCTCCGGACTCGCCGGATCGGAAAACGGAGCCTTTCATATCAAAGGAGTCGCCGTAATACTCATCGGGGTTGTATCCGCCGCCAAAAACCGAGGCATTATTCTCCGCCTCGTCGCGGAAGTCGGTCTTAGGACGATCTCCAAAACTGTGTTCTCGGCGTTCGCGGAAATCATAATTGTCGTACGTATATTCGTTTCCACGTGCCCGGTACGTTTGCCCGAAGCCTCCACCGAATCCGAATCTCTCTTTGGAAAGCGCAGAGCGAAGATCCCGCCTCTCGATGTGGTCTTCCGATATCTCTGAAAGAAAACGCGATGGCGTGTGGTACTCTTGATGCCCCCACTGAAAGCGCGACCTTGCGGAAAGAAAGCAAAGCTCCCTTTTTGCCCGGGTTATGGCCACATAGCAGATGCGACGCTCCTCCTCCAAATCGCTCCTAGTGGAATCGCTCCGCAGAGACGGAAATATCTCATCCTCCATGCCGGAGATAAACACCCTGTCGAACTCGAGGCCCTTTGTGTTGTGCATAGTGATAAGCGTCACTTCACGCCCGTCGGGATCCCCCTGCCGCGATGCGTCATCTCCGGAGCCGAGCGACGACGGATCAAGAGACACAAACTCCAAAAATGCGTAAAGTCCCGCCGCTCCGTCCTTGAAGCTGTCCGCTGAAAGCATCGTCACAAGCTGTCCCAGGTTCGCAACCCTGCCACCGTCGACCGCGGATTCCTCTGAATCACGCTTTGCGTAGTATGCTGTGATGCCGAAGGAGTCCAGCATGCGGGATACAACCTCTCCGTTGTTATGGAGAGTGGCACCGTCTGAGCCCCACGCATAAGACTTCACGTCGTTGTACGCGCTCAAAAATGTTGCTATGCCCGTTGCTGCCTTACCTTTGATCTCTCCCGAGGCGAGCATTTTGCCGCAGTTCTCAAGGGGAGAGCCGGGCAATGAAAGAATCTTTCCTATCGTCACATCACCTATTCCGCGTGGCGGTTTGTTCACCATACGCTGGAAGGCAACAGTGTCGCTTGTATTCACCAAAAGACTTATCAGGGCTATTGAGTCTCGAATCTCCTCCCTGTCATAGAACCTCAGCGAGCCCACAATGTTGTATGGTATGCCGTTTACTATAAAACTGTCCTCAAAAGCCTTGGACTGGGCGTTTGTCCGGTAAAGAATGGCGGTTGTGTTCTCCGGTGAGGGCGGATTCTCCCGAATCATGCTTGCCACAAGGCGCGCCTCGTCCGTTTCTGTATCAACAAGATACAGAACAGGTTTTCTGCCTCCCACCTTGTCTGCAACAAGATTCTTCTTCGCCCTGCCTCCGTTGTTGAGGATAACATCCTGCGCGGCATCGAGGATCGCCGTGCTGCAACGGTAGTTTCTGCCAAGAACTACAGTTCGCGTGTTCGGGAAATTCTTCGGAAAATTGAGGATGTTCTCCACCTGAGCGCCCCTGAAGCGGTATATGCTCTGGTCGTCGTCGCCGACCACACATACAAATGTCCCTGGTCCCACGATTTCCTGCAACAGGAGAAACTGCGCCGTGTTTGAATCCTGGTACTCATCCACAAGTACCATTTTGAACCTTTCGTGGACATACTGTTTTGCGTCGGGATTTTTTCGCAGGACCTCAATGCTTTTTGTTATCATATCGGCAAAATCGACGTTGCCCGTTTCCGACAGCTTCCGATTATACGCATTGAAATATTCAGTAAGCCGCACGTCATATTTCGGAGGAGCCGCCATTTTGTCTTTCAGAGCGGATATCTTCCGGGAGGCGTCGCGGAGCTCCTTTTTCGGAACAGACGGAAAGCATTGAGAAAGAAGGACAGCGGCATCCTCGTCATCATATATCGTGAAATTCGGGGAGAGCCCAACCCTTGTCCCGTATTTCCTCAAGAGCCATACGCCAAAAGAATGGAAGGTGCGTATAAAGGTTTTGGACGCTTTCTCCTCTCCTATAAAGCTCTCAACACGCTCCTTCATCTCCCGGCACGCCTTGTTGGTGAATGTCACCGCCAGAATCTGCCATGGCGGGATCCCCAGGGTCTCCACAGCGTATGCGATCTTTGTTGTTATAACGCGGGTTTTCCCGCTTCCTGCTCCTGCGAAAACCAAAAGCGAGCCGCTGTTTATCTCGACGGCTTCCCTCTGCTCCGGGTTCAGCCCGTCAAGCAGGCTTTCAATGCTGTCCTTCATTTCCTTACTTCCTGAAACAATCCTGAATGTAAAAGCCGGTCCAGAGTCCGCGTCCAAGGGACGCAAGCTCACACAGCCCGACGGCGGTTTTGCCACATAGACACAGACACGTGACCATCGATCCGCGCCCAAGGGAACGCGTTGCATCAATCCGGCTTCCTCCCGCTTTTTCAAAGGCTCTGCCAGTTCGCGCCCAAGGGAGTGCGTTGCGATTAACGACGTCGCGTCGATGTTTTCCATGGCTCTGCCAGTCCGCGCCCAAGAGGGCGCGTTGCGCGCACCATTTAACGGCGGTTTTGCCACATAGACACAGATACTCGACCACCGGTCCGCGCCTGACGGAACCAAGGTTCGCAATACTATTCCGAACTCGGTATTTTATTACGTATCACAACAGTTATATCTGCGGTTTTGTCGCCCCAAAACGTACTTTTGACATTTTCACGCACCGACGCAAATTAAAGCCGGATGGCATCCAAATCCACACCGTTCACTCCATGAATACGGCACCTGTACACCTGTCCGCTCTCCATGCCGCGCCCCATCACCACGGTGAGTCCGTCCACCTCCGGAGCCTGGGCATATATGCGCCCGATGGCTAAGTCCTCACCTTCCACCTTCTCCTCGACGAGCACGTCGCAGTCGCGTCCGACAAATTCCTCCAGTCTTTCGCGAGTGATACTTTCCTGGAGCCTCTCCAGCTCCCGCTTCCAGCGCTTTGCTTTTTTTGCGAGAGCGTCATGTGCTTCCTGTGTTGTCATACCAAAGGCTTTGGTATCTTCCTCGCGCGAATATACAAAAGAGCCCATCCAATCGAACTTGCAATCTTCAACAAAACGTTTTGTCTCCCTGAAGCTTTCCGCGTCGTCTCCGGGATAGCCCAGCATGATAGTGGTCCGGATGACCGCATCCGGTATTTCCGCCCTGATATGAGAGATGAGCGCCGTATATTTTTCACGGCTCCCCGTCCTTCCCATAGAGCGGAGTATCCCCTCCGAGCCACTCTGGAACGGAATATCGAAATAATGGAGAATTTTCGGATTTCTCTTCACGGCGTCTATGATTCCGTCTGTCATAGCGTCCGGATGGATATAGAGCATGCGGACCCTGAAATCGCCCTCGATGGCGCAGATCCTGTCGAGAAGCTCTATGAAACGGCTTTCCCCGCCCCAATCGAGACCGTATGCGGCAAGATCCTGGGCGATGAGATTGATTTCACGAACACCCGTTTTCACGAGCCTCGCTGCTTCTTCCAGCACAGCGTCAATAGGTCTCGAGCGGAGCGGACCTCTGATCACGGGAATCGCGCAGTATGAGCACCTGTGATTGCAGCCCTCCGAAATTTTGAGATACGCGGAACCGGGATAACCGAGAAGACTGTCGCGAGTGTCCCTCTCGTCAGCTGGGGACGGATATTCCGGAACAATACATAGGGGCCTACAGGCAATGTTATTTTCCCCGCCAGAGCGGGCAGATACCAGACCTTCGATGCCTTCAGGTGTGCCGCCTCTGTTTTCGCCGCCCTCTCGCTCTGTGCTGGCTTCAGGCACGGCACGCAGACCCTCGACGCTTTCCTGTACGACTTCCTTCTCTGTGCTGCTTTCAGTCTCAGCGCCTCGGCTTTCGCCGTCTTCCCGCTCTGTGCCGGCTCCAGGCGTGGAGAGTAACCCCTTGCCACCTTCTCGCGCGGCTTCCAGCTCCCGGACAAGAGGGACGATTTTCGATAGGTCGCGGTTTCCGAATATCGCATCCACCTCCTGCAGTTCGTCGGCAAGCGCATTCGCATACCGCTGAGCAAGGCAGCCTGAGATGATCATCTTTTTTTCAGGATATTTCCTCCGCAATGAGAAAAAAACGTCGACAGACTCCTTTTTTGCGTCTTCAATGAAGGCGCAGGTGTTCACAACGACAAGATCGGCATCCTCGGCATCAAGGCAGAGTTCATAACCTTCCTGCTTCAGATTATACGCGATGACTTCCGCATCCACCTGATTTTTTGCGCATCCGAGATTTTCTATATATAACTTCTTATATTGCTTCTTCGTCTTTTCCATATGCCCGCACCTGAACAGAACCGAACCGACCTTCAGGATTACACCAAAAACGGCTCCTGAAACCCAAAACATTCACCAAATCTATGTTATTCCTTCCACAGAAAGAACTT
>CAMKPI010000083.1 GCA_946414625.1 uncultured Spirochaetaceae bacterium
CCGGAGATTTTTGAAAACAAGGAGAAAGTCTATTCGGAGCTCACCGCGGAGGAAGAAAAGTTTAGCCAGACGCTGGAGAAAGGGGAGAAGCAGTTCGATAAGATTGTTTATTTCCTGGAGAAGCAGGGAATCAGGGAGATAGGCGGCAAGAACGCGTTCAAGCTGTACGACACCTACGGGTTCCCTATCGAGATCACCAAGGATCTTGCCGCCGAGCGGGGTTTCACTGTTGACGAGAAAGGCTTTGAGGAGGCCTTCAGCGCCCATCAGGAACTTTCCCGAACGGCCATGGCGGGTGACTTTAAGAGTGGCTTGCAGGACCACAGCGAGGAGACCACCGCGCTTCATACAGCCACGCACTTACTTCATGCCGCGCTGAGACGCGTTTTGGGCCCGCATGTCGGGCAGAAAGGCAGCAACATCACCCCGGAGCGCCTCCGCTTCGACTTCTCCCACGGTCAGAAGGTCACACCCGAGGAATTGAAGAAAGTCGAGGATCTGGTGAACGATGCAATCTCTCGGGATCTGCCCGTTACGGTTCAGACTATGACTCCTGAGGAAGCTGTGAATAGCGGCGCCGTTGCATTCTTCAGTAACAAGTACGGCGAACAGGTCACCGTTTATTCAATCGGAGATTTCTCCAAGGAAGTCTGTGCCGGACCCCATGTCACACACACAGGTGGAATGGGACATTTCCGCATAATGAAGGAAGAGGCGTCCTCCGCAGGAGTCAGGAGAATCAAGGCGGTTCTTGAAAAATAGCGGAAAAATATAAGCTACGCGAGCCTCTCTTTGATCGTCTCCAGCTGTTTTCTTACAGATTCCGGGCTGGAGCCGCCGAAAGAGGTGCGGCGGGTGGCGCAGGAGGCGATGTCGATTGCCGCGTAAACATCATCGTCGAACAGGGGACTGAAGATTTTGAATTCTTCCGGCGTAAGATCCTCCAACGTCTTTCCGCATTCTATACAGTAGGCAACAGCTTTTCCGGAGATTTTGTACGCGTCGCGGAACGGCACGCCGCGCCGCGCCAGGTAGTCCGCAAGGTCGGTTGCGTTCATGAAGCCCTGCCTTGCGGCGCGGAGCATCGCTCTTTCGTTCACTTTGAGTGTCCGGAGCATCCCCGTAAATACCTCGAGGCACGCTTCCAGCGTGTCTACGGCGTCGAAAAGCGGCTCCTTGTCTTCCTGCATGTCCTTGTTGTAGGCAAGCGGCAGTCCTTTCAGTGTGGTGAGGAGGCTGACAAGGTCTCCGTATACTCTGCCTGTTTTTCCCCGGCAAAGCTCCGCCATGTCGGGGTTTTTCTTTTGCGGCATGATGCTGCTTCCGGTGGAGTATGCGTCCGACATCTCCACAAAACCGAATTCGCTGCTGCTCCAGAGAATCAGTTCCTCGCTGAAGCGGGAGAGATGCATCATGCAGATCGACGCGGCGGACAGGAATTCCACAGCAAAATCCCTGTCTGACACTCCGTCCAAGGAGTTTTCGCACGGTCTGTCGAATCCTAGTAGAGACGCCTCGAACGCGCGATCCGTGTCATATGTGGTACCGGCGAGGGCGCACGAGCCTATAGGGCAGACGCCTAGCCGCCGCCTGCAATCCGACAGGCGATCCATGTCGCGAAGGAACATGAAGGCGTAGGCCAGAATGTAGTGGCTGAAAAGTACCGGCTGGGCATGCTGAAGGTGGGTGTAGCCCGGCATCACCGCGCTGATGTGTTCATCTGCCTTGGCTCCGATTTCCCCGACAAGGGATGCGAGGCTCCGGGAGAGGTGGTCGATTGCGGCGCGGAGATACATCCGGGTGTCGAGGGCAACCTGGTCGTTCCTCGAACGCGCAGTGTGCACCCTTTTCCCTGCGTCTCCTATGCGCCGCGTCAGCTCGGCTTCGATGAACATGTGTATGTCCTCTGCCGCAGGATCTGCCGCGAGGCGTCCCGTTTCGATGTCTTTCAGGATGTCCTCGAGCCCGCGAACGATTGCGTTGCAGTCTTCCTCACTTATTATGCCCTGCCGGGCGAGCATTCGTGCGTGAGCGGCGCTTCCCTCCGCATCCTCCTTCCAGAGCCGGAAATCAAATGAAATTGAGGAGTTGAAGGCGTCTGCCGCCCTGTTCACGTCTCCCGCCGTTCGGCCTGCCCAAAGCTTCTCCATTCTTCCTCCGCCGAATAGACGTCTCCTTTGAGGAGCGCGTGTCTGCCTTGTCGCCGTGTTTCAAGGCGGTGTCAAAGCATCCTGTCAAAATCCTGTCAAAGCGTTCCTTGTTCGCGGAGCGCCTGAACCTTTGTGGAGAGTCCCCAGAGGTTGATGAAGCCCTCGGCATCCTTTTGGTTGTAATCCGATTCTCCGAACGTGACAAGCTGTTCACTGTAGAGCGAATACGGAGAAGAAAGCCCGGCGGGGATGATGTTGCCCTTGTAGAGCTTCATTTTGACAGTGCCGGTAACATACTTGTTGCTTTCGTTCGCAAAGGCTGTCAGAGCTTCCTGCAGCGGGCTGAACCACTTTCCGTTGTAGATGAGATCCGCGTAGTCTACTGCGAGCTTCTGTTTCAGGTGCAGGGTGTCCTTGTCCACCGTGATCATCTCCAGCTGCTCGTGCGCCTTGTACAGGATTGTGCCGCCCGGGGTTTCGTAAACGCCGCGGTCTTTCATGCCCACAAGCCTGTTCTCCACGATATCGATTATGCCAATGCCGTGTTTGCCGCCGATTTCGTTGAGAGACTCGATGATTTTTGAGGCTTTCATCTTCTTTCCGTCGAGGCTCACCGGTGCGCCCGCTTCAAAGCCGATTTCCACGTATTCCGGAGTGTTCGGCGCGGTGAACGGAGATACACCCATCTCCAGGAATCCCGGCTTGTCGTATTGTGGCTCGTTGGCAATATCCTCAAGATCGAGTCCTTCGTGGGATAGGTGCCAGAGGTTTTTGTCTTTGGAGTAGCTTGTCTCACGGGAGATTTTAAGCGGCACGTTATGCGCTTCCGCGTAGTCTATCTCCTCGTCGCGGCTCTTGATTGACCATTCTCTCCACGGGGCAATGATCTTCATTCCCGGGGCGAAACGTTTGATTGCAAGCTCGAAACGAACCTGGTCGTTTCCTTTGCCTGTGGCGCCATGGCAGACAGCGTCCGCGCCTTCAGCCAGAGCCACTTCGGCGAGCTTCCTTCCGATTATCGGACGTGCGAATGCGGTTCCGAGGAGGTAAGTCTCATACTTCGCACCCATCTTGATGCTTGGGATTATCACCTCGTCGACCATCTCGTCCACCAGGTCCGCAACAATAAGCTTCGACGCCCCGGTCTTCAGAGCTTTTTCCTCCAAGCCCTCCAGTTCGTCTCCCTGTCCGACGTTTCCGGAGACTGCGATGATCTCTGGATTGTTGTAATTCTCTTTGAGCCAAGGAATTATTATCGACGTGTCAAGTCCGCCGGAATATGCCAGAACTATCTTTTTTATGTCTTTCTTGTCCATATGTTTTTCTCCTGCTTGTTTATTTATCAGGAAAGTCGGAATTTGGAGGCCTAGCCTCCGCACCGCTTCCACATATGCGCTGCACTCGCGCCTTGTTTGCATAAATCACCACAAGGATTATGCGGAGGGCGCCCTCTTGTGGAGCATCCGCGCCTCCGCGGTATTGTTCCCTTTTGGTTTCATCGACATGTGTCGACAGGTTTTGACGTCAAGTTCAGTGCGCCGGTTCTGTCTGTTCAGCCTGGTTCAGCTGATTCATCCGGGTTCAGCCGGTTCTGTCGGTTCAGCTGTTTTAGCCGGAGGCAGCTGGGGGCAGCCGTTTAACTAGTTCTGCCGATTAAGCCCGTTCAGCTGGCTAAGCCGGTTCTGCCTGGTCAGAGCGTCGCCGCCATCACCGCCTTTATCGTGTGCATCCTGTTCTCCGCTTCGTCGAATACGAGAGATGCCGGGGAGAGGAACACTTCGTCCGATACTTCCATTGAATCCAGCCCGTACTTTTCGTGGATCTCGCGCCCGATAGTGGTTTTGAGATCATGGAAGGAGGGTAGGCAATGGAGGAAAATGGCGTCTGTTTTCGCTGCTGCCATCACAGAGGGCGTCACTTTGTATGGGAGAAGATCCTCGATCCGCTCCTTCCACGCTTCTGCCGGCTCTCCCATCGACACCCAGACATCGGTGTATACAGCGTCCGCGCCCTGGGCTCCCTCGGCGGGATCCTCGGTGAAGGTGATGCTGCCTCCGGACTGTGCGCAGATCTTCCTGCAGGTTTCGGCAAGATCCTCCGGCGGGAAATACTTCGCGTTGGTGCATGCAGTGAAGTTCATTCCCATCTTTGCGCAGCCCACCATCAGGGAACGTCCCATATTGAACCTTGCATCGCCGAAGAACGCTAGCTTCCTGCCCTCTAGGCTTCCGAAATGCTCCCGGATTGTGAGAAGGTCCGCAAGCACCTGCGTCGGGTGGAATTCGTTTGTCAGTCCGTTCCAGACAGGCACTCCTGAAAACTCCGCCAGCGCGACCACGTTCTCCTGTCCGAAGCCGCGGTATTCGATGCCGTCAAACATACGTCCCAGCACCTTTGCCGTGTCGTCTATGCTCTCCTTTTTCCCAAGTTGGCTGCCGGACGGATCCAGGTACACTGTGTTCATTCCAAGATCGTACGCGGCGACCTCAAAGGCACAGCGGGTGCGGGTGCTTGTTTTCTCGAAAAGCAGGGCTATTGTTTTCCCTGTGTGTATGCGGTGCGGTATGCCCGCCTTTTTTTCGGCTTTCAGCTCCGCCGACAGGTCGAGCAGCGCCTCTATCTCCGTAGGGGTGTAATCCAGCAGCTTCAGAAAGCTTCTGCCCTTGAACGGTTTGTTGTATTTGCTTATATCCATTTTTCCCTCCGTACAGACGGCGTGTTGTTTTTCCCGACAGGTTCCGGGGTTGCCTTCAGTTTTGGTTTGCCCGACAGCTGCGGGTGTGCCTCTGGTAGCCTTGAGCCCTTCGGCAGCTGCGGGTGTGCCTTCAGTTTTGGTTTGCCTGACAGGTTCCGGTTTGCCGTCCTGAGACCTGAGAGGCGTTTTATGTTCTCTTTGCTCCTGCTTCCGTCAGCCTTCCTTCGAGAAGCCGGAGGAGGCTTGTAAGACAGACCACGATCACAAGATATGTGAGCGCCGTTGCCATCAGCGGGTTCACCGCGTCGTAGGTGTTGTTGCGCACAAGGTTCCCCGCACGGGTCAGGTCTACCACGGCGACATATCCCGCCACGGCGGTCTCCTTTATCAGGGCTATGAGCTCGTTGCCGATCGACGGCAGGATGTGCCTCAGCGCCTGCGGAAATATGATGTGCCGCATCGTCTGCATCCGGGAAAGCCCCAGGGAGCGACCCGCTTCATTCTGCCCGCCGTCCACAGCGCCTATGCCGCCGCGGATCAGCTCCGCGATGTACGCCCCGCTGTTCACTCCGAACGTGAGTATTCCGACAGTCACCCCTTCGGATGACTTCAATATGATATAGTAGAACACCAGAAGAAGGACCACCACGGGGATGCCGCGCACAACCGTCACGTACAGCTTGCAGAACTTCGCGAACGGACCGAGAGCCGGCACTTCTTCCGCGAAATACCGTACCACGGCAATCACCGTTCCTATCACCAGCCCCACGAGAATCGCTCCGAACGAGATTATGAAGGTGTTGCCAAGCCCATGGAGAAGCAGGCGCCAGTAACCTGTCGAAATGAATGTCTCATGAAGTTTCAGGAGCCACGCGTCCATTTTCCGCCACCTCAGATTGCGGGCTCTGTGTAAGGCGCTCCGTACTTCTCGAAGATACCTTTCACTGTGCCGTTTTTCACCAGTTTCTGGAGCGACGCGTTGATCTTCGTGCAGAGGTCCGCGTTATCCAGCTTCAGGGCGAACGCGTATGGCTCTGTGGTCATCGCTTCGTCAAGCATCACCAGCGCTCCCGGGTGCGCCGCGTTGTAAGCGTCCGTCATTTCCTTAGCCGTGAGGTCGTCGATGACCCATGCGTCCACCTTTCCGGTTGTCAGAGCTGTCTCGGCGTCTGAGTTTGTGTCATACGAATTTACCTTGTATCCCTGTTCCATGCAGAAAGACTCCGCGGTGGTTCCGCTCTGTACGGACACCGTCTTGCCTGCGAGGTCGGCTTTTCCTTTGATTGCGGAGCCGCTCGGAACGACAATCGCCTGTGCGGCGAGGCAGTACGGATCGGTGAACAGCACGTTCTTCTTCCGCTGCTCTGTCACTGTGATTCCGGACACGCCCACATCGTATTTGCCTGCCTGTATGCCGGGAAGCACGCTGTCGAACTGAACCTGCTCGATTTTCAGCGTCATGCCGAGATCCTGTGCGATGAGGTTCATCACGTCAATCTCGATTCCCACGACCTTTCCGCTTGCGTCAAGGCTCTCGAACGGAGGGTAGTCGGGACTGGTTGCTATTGTCAGCGTGGCTGAAGTCTTTTTTTTCGAACACCCCGCAAGAGCGAAGAGTGCTGTGATAGCAATAAGGAGTAGAGCGAGAGCCTTTTTCAGGGTCTGTTTCTTTGTTTGTGAATGCTTCATGGATTACCTCCGGTTTCTGTATTAGTATGCCTGCGACTGACCATTTTATACGGCTATCCGCGGCACGTGCCTGATTGCACGCACAGCAGGCTTGTTGTTGCCTGTTTTTAACTGCTGTGTTTTTGCATAAAAATACAGTGCTTTTTTATATTTATGCAAAAAATACCGAAATCAACCAATTGTGTCAAGCTGTAAACTGGATTTTTATAAATTATTTTGAATGGTTGTCAGGGAGGTGTGTCTCGAGAGAATATTTACTGTCAGAGTGCTTTTGCAGGGAGCCCCGCGTATAGAGTTGTGTTATGTGAGTTTGTGTGTAGATGGCAGACAGAATTTTAATTCAGCTTTATATTCAGGCGTCCTGTATCTTCTCGCGCGTCCACTCGTCGATTTTCGCTTTCAGATTTTTCATACGAGGTGAGAAAGCGACATTCTCTTCCCCGTAGGTCAGCTGGAGATCGTATTCCAAAGGCAGCCATGTGCTTATGTCTGACTCATCGTGCGCGACGACCGCCTCCATCT
>CAMKPI010000084.1 GCA_946414625.1 uncultured Spirochaetaceae bacterium
AGGTTGCATGAAGAACAATGACTTATGAAATTGCGAACTTTACTTGACGCTAGCCACGGCGCGATCCATAACGGATTTCCATCATAGTCTCGACATAATACCAGTCTGTCCGTGGGGAATCGCAGCGCCCAGCGCTGCGATTCCCCACATAAAGCAAAGCATCAACCTTGACAAGGAATCAATGAATAAAAACAGGTTTATGCACCACGCGGATGGCGGTCTGATGCACTCCTTCAAAAACAGTCCCCCCTCATCCTCCCTCACTGGGCGAGTCGTGCACGCCCAGTGCTTCTCATCATCTAATTTCGATAACCGGAAGCCTTTTTACATTGTGAAGCCGGATGCTACCTGTCCCAGTTTTTATTTACATCATCTTCTTTAATTTTTCGGATCACTCTGCAAGGATTTCCTACAGCCACACTGTCAGAAGGAATATCCTTTACCACAACGCTGCCGCCCCCTATTACCACGTTGTTTCCGATCGTGACTCCCGGCATTACCTGAACACCTGCTCCAATCCACACATTATCCCCAACTACAATCGGATAGGCGTATTCCAGCCCCTGATTTCGGCGCTCAAAATCAATCGGATGCCCGGAGGTATGGAAACCGCAGGATGGCGCAATGAAAACATCGTGGCCAAATGTCACCCCTCCTGCATCAAGAATTATCAAACCGTGATTCGCATAGAAGTTCTCTCCCACTTTAATCCTGTAGCCATAATCACACCAGAAATCCGGTTCGATATGAACATTTTCTCCTGTTTTTCCAAGAATGGACTTGATGAATTCATGACGCTCATCAATTCTGTCTATCGGCAGATTGTTATATTTCTGACAAAGACTCTTACATCGCATCCTTTCCCTTTCAAGCTCCTCATCGTAATTGGCGTCATATAATTTCTGATTGAGCATCTTTTCCTTTTCTGTCATTTTACGCCTCTTTCACATCCTCCGCAGAGATCGCTCTCAGTAAGCGCCTGTGAAAAGATATTACAGTCCAGGCCCGAAGAAGCTATCATTCTGCTTTGAATGTTTTATTTGCCTTTACTGAGAAGGGCACCCATCTGGAAAGCATTCTCAAGATCCTCTGGGAACTGTTTTGCACGCATCTCCTTCTTGTGCTCCTCGTTAAAGCCGGCCATGTTGAATTTACTGTAATCCATCACCTGAAGGGTATCACAAGAGGCGTAGACCTCCGCCGATCCGTTCAGCGACTTAAAGATCTGGGCCAACTCTTCTGCTTTCTTTCTGTAAGAGAGGTCATAGAACGTCTTCGGCGCGTTCATGGTCAGGATGATGCCCACATTGACCTTACCTGTAAAGTAATTTGAGTAATTATCGTAGGACAGCGAACAGAAATGCAGCCGCTCGATCAGGGCATGCACCTGGCTTGTAATATCGCCCAGATAGATCGGAGAGCCGATGATGAGGGCATCAGAAGCAAATATACGGTCTATCACCGGAGACAGGTCATCCTTCCAGAAGCATTTACACCGCTCTCCACCCTTTCGTTTACACGCCAGGCAGCTGCGGCATCCCGTGTAGGTCAAATCGTATAGGTCAATGTACTCAGTTTCTGCACCGACTGACTCTGCGCCCCTCTGTGCTTCTTTCAGCATCATCGCAGTGTTCCATTTCTTTCTGGGACTACCATTCAAAATTATTGTTTTCATACGCAACTCCTATCAAATCCTGTCATATTGTGCTTCAATTATCTTACATGCCCATCTTTTCATTCAATACCAGAATATGAATCACTGATGAAAACCGAGTATCAATCATTTTACAGTTCATACGATATGATGTATTGCACGTTATCCGGATGTGCAACACCCGGATCAGAGTCGACAAATCGACCTTTATGTCCTTCTTCCTGCATAGTCAAATCAAAATGCGCCAAAGCGATACCAACATCCACCTTCTGAATATCACCAAGCGGACTTTCCTTCATTGACTTCTCTTCATAGAAATGAACAGTATCTCCAATGATAACCGCTCTCCAAGGCTGTTTGTTCGCACCCGAGGGAGCCCATCTTGCAATTTCCAGAGCATTCGCATAGACACCGGCAGATGAAGATGCCAATTGATTACCATACTCCTTATCAAAAAACAAATCTTCAAATGGAATTCTTTCATCTGCCTTCAGAGCTTTGCGCATCAGAGTTTCACGGATGGATCTCTTACGTTCAGGGTATCCGACAGGACTCGCAACAGGCATGACCTCATCGCTTTGGACATCCATTGCCTTTTCAAATGCCGCCCTGCTGAGAGATGCTGCAAGCATTACGGTTCCGAGTCCAAGTGATTCCGCATAAAGGCACACATGCTCAAAGCTGTATCCAAAGCCAATCTCATAATGTTTACAGCGTTTCACTTTTGCAGCCAGATACAGAGTTGCTCCTACTATCACCATACTGGAAAGACCATACTCTTTGGCATCCAGCAAACGAAAATCCATGGGAACGTCGAATGGATTTGTTGATAATTGAATAAACTGTTCAAGAGCCAGCCTATCTTCATTCTTAAGGGGCTCTCCGGTAAAGGTCCTCACACTTTTTCTTTTACGGATCATATCTTTTGCAGAGAATGTCATAAAAATCGTTCCTTTCTACTTAATGCTTGTATCAGACACAAACTCGTTGTGTAACTGAAGATTTAACAGGTAAATTTCCCGATTTGAAAGCCCGGCTCTACCTTTGGTTTTCCGCATACCAGGCGGCAAAGCGGGAAAGCCCTTCGCGAAGCGTGATGCTGGGTCTGAAACCGAAGTCGCGCTCCAGGGCGGAAGAGTCAGCGAATGTGGTCTCAACATCGCCCGGCTGCATCGGAACAAGGTTGATATGGTCCCGGAGGTTGAAATCCAGAGAGAGAACGCCTACTTTCCGCAGTTCTTCTGCGAGGATCCGGACAAAATCCATCAGGTTTTCCGGCTGACCACCGCCGATGTTGTAAACGCGGCAAGGCGCTGCCGAAAGCGCGGTGGATGAAGCCGAATGGGCTACGGGTTTTTTCGAAACCAAACAAGACGAGACGCCTTCCGAACCGGATGAGGTGGGCGCAGACGCAACACTGACGCCTGTTCCTGCGCTCTCATCCTTGCCGTCGACGCCGTTTTTATCAATAAGTGGGGATGACTGCATCACAAGCTCCACTCCGCGCACAATGTCGTCGATGTAGGTGAAGTCACGTCTGCAATTACCATAGTTAAAGATGTTAATCTTCTCTCCGCGTGAAAGTTTTTCCGCAAAGGAGAAGTATGCCATATCCGGCCTTCCCGCCGGTCCATATACCGTGAAGAATCTCAACCCAGTGGCGGGAATTCCGTACAGGCGGCTGTACGCGTGGGCAAACAGCTCATCCGCCTTTTTTGTCGCTGCATAAAGGCTCACAGGGGAATCCACCTTGTCTTCCGTGCTGAAAGGAACTTTCGTGTTTCCGCCATACACCGAAGAGCTGGAAGCGTAGACAAGATGGCTCACAGGATTGTGCCTGCAAAATTCCAGGATATTATAGAACCCGATCACGTTGCTTTGGATGTAGGCATCCGGATTCTCTATCGAGTACCTCACTCCTGCCTGTGCGGCGAGGTTCACAACCAGGTCGGGCTTATGAGAATCAAACAGCTCATCCACTCCTCTCTTGTCTGAAATGTCGCCCTTTATAAAGGAAAAAGACCCTTTTGATGAGGACAATATGCTGTTAAGGCGGGCAAGCCGATCTTCCTTCAGGCGGACGTCGTAATATGAGTTCATATTGTCCACACCGATAATCGTCGTCTCGTAGTTTTTCAGGAGACGCTCGGTCAATGCGGCGCCAATGAAGCCCGCCGCACCTGTGACTAGTACGGTTTTTCCGTTCAAATCAATGTTTTTTTTGAGCATTTTTGCATATCTCCATGTTATATCTGTTTATATCTGTCGACAAAGAAACCCGTGGTTAAGTGTTTAACAACCCATGAGAAAAAACACGCCATCCCGTCATTTCATTCTCCTGTCGTGGTGGTGTCTTCTCTCGCGTCTGCGGTAGCCACAGAACTATCCAACATTTTTTTATCGCCTGCCAAGGAGGCGACAACGCGACCGAGATGTCTTCTCTCTCCTGCGGAAACCACTGTTATCGTCTGACAAGGAGGTGACAACGCGACCGTGGTGTCTTCTCTCGCGCCTATGGCGACAACAACACTATCCAACAATTTTTTCATCACCCGCCACTACAATTCTTCTTCTGTAGCGCTTTCTTCTTCTCTACTTTCAGACGCGAAAAAAGATGCCTCGGGATACATCTCATCTTCAGTTTCATGCGTGCCGGCATTTTTTCCTTCTGTATTTCCCCGGAGCGCTCCGTATCCGCCAAGCATCCCGATGAACTCCGACTCCCCCACAACCCGCACTCCAAGAGCGCGAGCCTTTTCCAGTTTGCTCCCGGCAGCCTCACCCGCGAGGAGATAATCAGTCTTAGCGGAGACAGCGGAAACAGAGCGACCGCCCCTCCTCTTAATCTCCTCGATCGCGAGGTCGCGCGGCTTAAAATGCTCGAAACTCCCCGTGACACACCAGGACTTCCCCAGGAAGTTGCCCGACTCGTCCTGAATCGCCGGCGAGGCGGAATCGCTGTCCATTGACATGCTGAATCCGGCGTTTTCAAGGAATCCCAGCAGATCCAGCACCCGGCTGTCCTTCATCGCCGATACAACGTTCATGGCAGTGACGGGCCCAAGCCCCTCCACCGCGGAGAGCTCCTCCACTGTGGCGGCTTTCAGACGATCCAACGAGTCAAATCCCGCAGAGACGGCAGCCTGTACCGCCACAGGACCGAATTCCGGAATTCCTATGCTGGTAATAACACGCACAAAGTTCCGAGTTCGGCACGATATGACTGACTTCTCCAATGCCTCGATCTTCTTGAGTCCGAAGCCCTCAACTCCATCTTCCAAAAGGGTTCGGAAATTGAAGGTGAAAATATCCTCGATTCTCCGGATATAGCCCTTGTTGTAAAGAAGCTCGATTGTAGCCGGTCCAAGTCCCGAGATGTCCATCTGGCTCTTTGCGCAGAAGAACTCAAGCCGTCCCTTTTCCTGCGCAGGACAGTGGTCTCCTGTGCAGAAATGATGGCTTCCGCGCAGCTCCACAGGGGCGCCGCAGACCGGACAAGTAGCCGGGATCCGGTATGTGGTGTTTCCCGCGTCATTCTTCTCCAAAACCGCTTCCACTGCGGGAATCACGTCCCCGCGCTTACTTATCGAGACCGTGTCACCCACTGCAATCTCAAGCTCGTCGACATATTCCTGATTGTGCAGAGTGATGTTCCTTATCGTGGATCCAGCGAGAGACGTCGGTTTTATACGCGCCATCGGAGTGATCCGTCCGGTTCGCCCCACCTGAACGTCGATGCTCTTCACAACTGACTCCGCCTGTGGAGAGTCGAACTTATACGCGATGGCCCACCGCGGGTGATGCTGAGTATATCCCAGTGCCTCGCGATCTGCGAGATTGTCCACTTTCAGGACAAGACCGTCTATCTCATACGGAAGGCTCTGCCGCGTCTCGGTCCGTTTTTTTATATCCTCCTCCAGTTCGGAGAGGGTAAGGCTCCCGCTGTAGTAAGTATAAGACGAGTCAATCGGCAACCCGAGCGTCTCCAACTCCTTCAGTATGTCGATATGATTATAGAAAACAGAGCCGTCTGACCAGAATCCCTCGTAGCAGAACATGGACAGTGGCACTCGGGCGGTCTCGGAGCTTTTGTTCCGGCGGATAGTGCCCGCGGCAAGGTTCCTCGGATTCGCGAATGGCTCCGCCAGAGTGCGGTTTATCCGTTCAAAATCCTTTTTGTAGAGGAAAACCTCCCCTCGAACTGCAAGTGTGGCGGGCTTCGACAGACGAAGCGGAACCTGCCGGATCGTCTTCACATTCGCTGTAACATCGTTCCCAACATGTCCGTTCCCCCGGGTGACGGCACGGACAAGGACGCCTTTCTCGTAGTATAGCACAAGGGAAAAGCCGTCGATCTTCTCCTCAAGAACGAAGCCCGGGAAGCCTTTGTTCGTGGGCTCCGCCGAACCTGTCAACTGCGGATCCTTCCCCACAGACGATGCCTTTCCTGCTTCCTGAGACGCCCGGCTTGCAAACTTCAGCACCTCAGCAACACTGTATGCCTTGTCAAGGCTGAGAACGGGGATGCTATGCTCCACCTCGGCAAAATCCGACGAGAGGTCGCTTCCCACCCGCAATGTAGGGGAATCCGGCGTCCGAAGCTCGGGATGCTCGCTTTCCAGCCGCACAAGGGCGTCGAAGAGCCTGTCGTACTCAGCATCGGAGACAAGGCTCCGCCCATCTCTGTAATAAGAGTCCTGATACGTTGTCAGTTTTTCGCGCAAGTCTCGCGCTTGTTCGCTAAGATCCATGTCCCCGCCTCCAATACAGCCCATCCCAGCCCGTCCTGGCCTTTTTCAGTTCACATCCGGTCAGGGCCCGTTCTCTGCCCACTATGGCAGAACGCACAATTGTCCCGGTTTTGATCCAAACGCTCTATATCAACACTTCCATCCAAAAAAAGGATACAAACCATGAACCGCCAAAACCCGATATGCTCTGCGTTATTATGCACGCTTATTCTCGCTTTGTCACGAAAGAACGTAAAACCAGAGGGACCCCGCACCGGGACGAGACTCTAAAACATGCGGAATTTCACACCCTGAGAAATCCGCACCAAAGAGCGACCCCGGGACCCTTCTCGAGTCAGGCACCATCAGAACACGTGCCGAGTTCCTCTCAAGTTTCTGACGATTAACACCACTTGTCCAACGCAGATTCTCTCAAAACGCATGCCGAACCACACTGGGACACCGGCAAAAAATCTCACCGCTCCTGCGTCAGGCACCCTCAGGACGCGTGCCGAGCCACACCCCCTCCGGTACAAACTGATGAGACGCCTCACCAAACCGGTCTTTCCCCAAAAGATACTGCGGAATCAACAATTTTTTGTTG